>NZ_JBHWIJ010000060.1:13789-20310 GCF_042732255.1 Kitasatospora sp. NPDC059803
ACTCGTGCGCCCCCACCCCCCCCTTGTGCCCGCCCGTCCGCGTTCCCCGCCCCGCCCGCTACGCTCCCGAGACCGAGACCGAGACCGAGACCGAGACCTACGCCGGATCCGACCCGGCCCCGGCCCCGGCCCCCGGCAGCGCCCCCGGCCCCAGCCCCTCCCGGTGCACCCGCCACCGCGCGAGCATGCCGTGCAGTTCGTCCACCATGAACGCGAAGAAGGCCGCGCTCTCCCCCAGCCGCGCCCCCGCGACGGTGCCCGCGCCGACGGTGGCCTCGCCGTCCCTGAGCACCCGCACCCAGCGCAGCAGGTACTCGTCGCGCCGGGTCAGCGACTCGAACCAGACGTCGTTCAGCACCCGGTAGCGGTCGCGCCGCGAGCCCGGCTCGCGTTCCTTGGCGGCCAGGCCGATCTGGATGAGGTAGCGCATCCCGCCGGACACTGCGGCCGGGCTGATCCGCAGCCGTTCGGAGAGCTCGGCGGAGGTCAGGACGCCGCTCTCCTCGGCCATCAGGCAGGAGAAGAGCCGGGACGGCATCCGGCCCATGCCCGCGGACGCCAGCTCGGCCGCGAACCGTTCGACGAAGTCCGACACCGCCTGCTCGTCGCGCCCCTGCTCCGCTTCCCGCTCCACCACGCGCGCCTTCCCCTCTCCGGTGATCAACAACTCGACTGAACTTTAACGCCTTCCCAATATTCACGTTTTTCTGAAACTACGGTAGCTTCAGCAGCATGACGAAGGCAATCACCCTGACCGGCCTGCGCAAGACCTTCGGCCGGACCACCGCGCTGGACGGCCTCGACCTCACCGTCGAGACCGGCGAGGTGCACGGATTCCTGGGGCCCAACGGCGCCGGGAAGTCCACCGCCATCCGGGTGCTCCTCGGCCTGCTGCGCGCCGACGGCGGCAGCGCCCGACTGCTCGGCAAGGACCCCTGGCACGACGCCGTCGAACTGCACCGCCGCCTCGCCTACGTCCCCGGCGACGTCGAACTGTGGCCCAACCTCACCGGCGGCGAGGCCATCGACCTGCTCTCCCGGCTGCGCGGCCGGCTCGACCGCCGCCGCCGCGACGAGCTGATCGAGCGCTTCGACCTCGACCCCACCAAGAAGGGCCGCAGCTACTCCAAGGGCAACCGGCAGAAGGTCGCCATCGTCGCCGCGCTCGCCTCCGACGCCGAACTGCTGCTGCTCGACGAGCCGACCTCCGGCCTCGACCCGCTGATGGAGGTGGTCTTCCAGGACGTCGTCCTCCAGGCCCGGCGGCAGGGGCGGACCGTCCTGCTGTCCAGCCACATCCTGGACGAGGTGGAGAAGCTCGGCGACCGGGTCAGCATCATCCGCCACGGCCGGGTGGTGCAGACCGGCAGCCTCGGCGAACTGCGCCACCTCACCCGCACCACGGTCGAGGCCGAGACCCACCGCCCCGTCACCGGACTGGAGACGCTGGAGGGCGTGCACGCCGTCCGCACCGAGGGCGCCCGGGTGCACTTCGCCGTGGACGGCGCCCACCTGGACGCCGCCATCCGCCGTCTCGGCGAGGCCGGACTGCGCAGCCTGGTCAGCCATCCGCCCACGCTGGAGGAGCTGATGCTGCGCCACTACGGCGACGAGCTGGCCGCCAACGGGCACCCGCTCGACGGCGAGGCCGCCCGATGACCGCCACCACCACCGCGACCAGCGCGCCCGCCACGGCCCCGCGCCCGCCCCGCCCGCACACCACCCTGGCCGGCACCGCCACGCTGCTCCGCTTCGCCCTGCGCCGCGACCGGCTCCGCCTCTCCGCCTGGGTGCTCGGCCTCGGCCTGCTCACCCTCGCCAGCGCCAACAGCGTGCACACCCTCTACCCGACCGCCGCCGACCGCGCCTCGATCGCCCACGCCTCCGCCGGCTCAGCCGTCCTCGCCATGACCGGCCCCGGGCACTACCTGGCCGACTACACCTGGGGCGCCATGCTCGGCCACCGGCTGCTCGGCCTGCTGGCGGTGCTGGCCGGGCTGATGAGCGTGCTGACCGTCGCCCGGCACACCCGGGCCGAGGAGGAGAGCGGGCGGGCCGAGCTGGTCCGCTCCGCCGCCGTCGGCCGGCACGCCCAGCTCGCGGCCGCCCTGGGCGCCGCCGCCGTCGCCGACCTCGCGCTCGGCGTGCTGCTCGCCGCCGGGCTGCCCGCCCTCGGCGTCCCCGGGCTCGGCACCGGCGGCGCGCTGCTGTTCGGGGCCGCGACCACCGCCGCCGGACTGCTGTTCGCGGCGGTCGCCGCCGTCGCCGTCCAGGTCACCGCGCACGCCCGGACGGCCTCAGGGCTGGCCCTCGCGGTGCTCGGCGCCGCCTACGCGGTGCGCGCGGCCGGGGACGCCGGGTCGAACGGGCTCTCCTGGGCCTCTCCGATCGGCTGGCTCCAGCGCAGCTACCCCTTCGTGGACGACCGCTGGTGGCCGCTGTTGCCCGCGCTCGTCCTGACCGTCGTCACCGGCGCGGCCGGCTTCGCGCTGAGCACCCGCCGGGACGTGGGCGCCGGCCTGCGCGCCGCCCGCCCGGGGCCGCCCACCGCGCGCCCCGCCCTCGGCACCCCGCTCGGCCTCGCCCTGCGCCTGCACCGCGGCCTGCTGGGCGGCTTCGCGGTCGCGCTGCTGCTGCTCGGCGCGATGTACGGGTCACTGCTGGGCGGCGCCGACGCGATGGTCAAGGACGTCGACCAGCTGAAGGAGGCCCTCGCCCGGCTCGGCGACCGCTCGCTCACCGACTCCTTCGCCGCGATGACCCTGCTGGTGGTGGCGGTGGTCGGCGCGGTCTACGCGGTGCTGGCGACGCTGCGCCCGCGCGCCGAGGAGAGCGCCGGGCGGGCCGAGCCGGTGCTGGCCACCGGGGTGTCCCGGTCCGGCTGGCTGGGCGGGCACCTGGCGGCGGCGCTGCTGGGCTCGACCGCGGTGCTGCTCGCGGCGGGGGTGGGCTTCGGCCTGGCCGGGGCGCTGTCCACCGGTGACGCCGGCGCGTTCCCGCGACTGGTCGGCGCGGCCCTGGCGTTCGCGCCCGCCCAGTGGGTGACGGTGGGTTTCGCCGCCGCCGTGTACGGCTGGCTGCCCCGGGCGACGCAGTTGGCCTGGCTGGTGCCGGCGTACGCGTTCGTGATCGGGTACCTGGGCCCGCTGCTGAAGCTCCCGGCGGGCCTGGACCGGCTCTCCCCGTTCGGGCAGGTGCCCCGGCTCCCGGCAGCCGCCATGGACTGGACGCCGCTCGCGGCGCTCACCCTGGTCGCGGCCGCCCTGATCGCCCTGGCGCTGGCCGGGTTCCGGCGCCGCGACCTGGAAGTGCGCTGACATCAAGGCCCGCGACGGGGCCGGCCGCGACGGGCCGGCCCCGGACCGGGTCACAGGTGCTTGACCAGCTCCGGCATCAGGTCCTGGAAGGTCCGCCCGCTGGCCGGCTGCCCGATCGCGGTCATCTGCCAACCGGTGGGCGTGCGCTGCACCTTGGCCATGATCTGCGCGGTGTACGGGCCGCCCCCGGTGAGCGTGTACCGGGCCAGTTCGGCACCGGTCTGCTCGTCGACCAGCCGGCAGAAGGCCGCCTCGACCTCCTGGAAGGTCTGGCCGGTGAAGGAGTTGACGGTGAAGAGGATCTGGTCGACCTCGGCGGCCATCTTGGTCAGGTCGACGGTGATCGACTCGTCGTCGGTCGCGTCGCCCGCGCCGCCGACCAGGTTGTCGCCGCTGTGCCGGACGGAACCGTCATTGCTGTTGAGGTGCTGGAAGAAGACCACGTCCACCGGCCGCCCCTGGGAGAACAGCACCGCCGAGGCGTCCAGGTCGATCTCCCGACCGGCGGCCAGCAGCTTGGCGAAGAAGCCCTTGGGCTGCGCGGCCTTCCAGCCCAGGCCCATCCGGACCACACTCAGCTGACCGCCGCCCGGCTTCTCCAGGCTGATCTTCTGCCCCTTGGCCAGCGAAACGCTCATCGTGCCCTCCTCGTCCCTGCCGCCGCTCCGTGCCGTGAATCTACAGCACTGTCGAACTTCTATGATCATCCGACCGGCGCGCTCCCAGCACCCCTACCCCGCGCTCCCCCCGCCGTCACCACCGGGGACGGTCTGCACACTGTCAAGCGCCCCGGGGAGGAGCTTGCGCGGGGCGGGCGCGCAATCCGGCTCGGTCAACCTGGCAACCGGCGATCCGACGTCTGGCGTAGCCGCGAACAGGGGCCGAACAGGCGGGCGGCACGCGGACTAGGGTCGGCTCGGAGGCGCCGCCGACCGGGAGAACGGCCGCCGACGCACCGAGCGTTCCGCGCACGTTCCCGTGATCCGCCAACCCACGCTGGGGGGACCACCATGTCCGAGCACGAAGGAACACCGCCCGCACCCGCCACCGCCGCCACCACCTCGCGCCTCGGCCGCCGCCGCCTGCTGCGGGCCGGCCTGGGCACCGGCGGCGCGCTCGCCGCCGTCCGCCTGCTGCCCGGCGGCCAGGCCTGGGCCGCCGCCCCGGAGCCCGCGCCCGTACCGGAGTCCGCGCCCGCACCCGCCCCCCTCCCGGGCACCGCCGCCACGGCGCAGCCCTGGCCGGACTGGGCCCGGTTCGCCCGCGTCGGCGACGGCACCTTCAACGAGCCCGCCGACATGCAGAGCGCCGTCGACGCCCTCAAGGCGCAGAACGTCAGCGTCATCGAACTCGACACCCTGCTCTCCAACTGGCTCACCGACGCCGAGTTCGCGGCCCACATGGCCGAGGTGAAGACCTTCACCGGCCTGGCGCACGCCGCCGGTCTGAAGGTCGTCATGTACTACCCCTCCCTGGAGCTGATCTCCCCCGGCGGCGAGAAGGGCCGCTCGTTCTACAAGAACGACCAGGGCGGCGCCTGGGTGCAGCGCGACCTCGCCGGAAAGCCCAACGTGTTCTACGGCAGCGTGGTGGTCTGGGTCGACCCGGGCGACGAGAGCGTCTGGCTCAGCCCCAACTCGCCCTGGCGGGACTACTACCTCAAGCGGATCAAGGGCGTGGCCGCCACCGGCGTGGACGGCATCTGGCCCGACGTCCCGATCTACTTCGACGGCGTGCTCTCCTGGTGCGACGCCTCCACCTGGGGCGCGGCCGCCTTCAAGGCCGACACCGGCCTCGCCCTGCCCAAGGCCGCAGACTTCGCCGACCCGGTGTTCCGCCGCTACCTCGAATGGCGCCACCGCAACCTGCTCCAGTTCCAGCTCGACATCGCCGCCGCCGGGCGCGCGGTCAACCCCGACCTGGTCACCTTCGTCGAAACCGTCTCGATGGACTACCGCTACGCCACCTCGATCGGCCTGGACGGCGGCTACCTGCGCCAGGCCGAGGGCGCCGTCAGCCAGGTCTGGGAGGTGGACATCCTCGGCAACTACGACGGCATGCGGCACGCCACCGCCTCCGACTGGGTCTGTCTCATCTCGATGTACAAGTACGCGCGCGGCGCCAGCGGCACCAAGCCCGCCTGGGCGTTCTCCTACGGCTGGCAGGCCGACGACGCCTCGCTGGTGATGTCCCAGCTGATCGCGGCCGGCTGCAACCCCTACGAGGTGAAGACGCCGTACAAGAACGACACCGTGGACGCGGCGATGCGCGCCCGGATGTACCGCTTCGTCCAGACCAACCAGGAGCGGCTCTACAACGCCGCCTCGACCGCCCAGGTCGGCGTCTACCACTCCAGCCCGTCCCGGGACTACGTCAGCCCGGGCGCGGGCATCGGGATGTACGTCAACGCGACCGCGCCGGCCGGGATCGCCGACTGGTGGGGCGGCGACGACCCGGAGCAGAGCTGCGCCTCCGTCCCCTGGCTGGGCGAGTTCCGGGGCGCGGTGAAGGCGCTGGTGTACGCGCACATCCCGTTCGACACGGTGCCCAGCCCCGGCCTGGCCGCCGCCGACCTGGCCCGGTTCAAGGTGCTGCTGCTGCCCGACCTCCAGGCGGTCTCGGACGCCGAGGCGGCCGTGCTGCGGGGCTTCGTCGCGGCCGGCGGGACGATCGTGATCACCGGCCCGGCGCCCACCGCGCTCGACGAACTGGGCGGCCAGCGCACCGAGTTCGCCCTCTCCGACGTGCTCGGACTGCGGCGCGGAAGCCCACTGCCGGCCGCCAAGCAGAACGCCTACGGCAGCGGCACCTGCTGGTACGTCCGCAACCGGGCCGGGCTCAGCTACCTCACCAAGACCGACCAGGCCTCGGCCGACCAACTGCTCGCCCCAGTCCGCCAGTCCGCACCGCCCGCCGTCACCCTGGCCGGGGACCGCCGGATCTTCCTGGACGCGCGGCGGCTCGGCAACGACACCGTCGTCCACCTGGTGAACTTCACCAACTTCGGCGACACCCCGGCGGCCTTCCGCACCACGCCCGCCAACTGCACGCTCTCCTACGCCCTCCCGGCCGGCGCCGCCGTCACGGCCGTCACCGTCGCCACCCCGGACGGCACCGACCCGACGCCCAAGCCCGTCCCGTACACCGTCACGGGAGCGCGCGCGCGGGCGCGGCCCGGCCCCCGCGGCGAGGAGGGTGTGTGGG
>NZ_JBHWIJ010000060.1:20320-25814 GCF_042732255.1 Kitasatospora sp. NPDC059803
GTTCGCCGGAGACCCGGGAGCAGCGGCACCACCACCCGGTCCAGCTGGCGATTGCCGCCCGGGGTTGGGGCCGCCCCCGCGCGGGCGGGGGGGGGCGCGCTGTCGCGCGCGCGCCCGCCCGCCGCCCCGGCCCGGGGGTCGGGGCGGGGGGGGGCGCGCGGCGGGCTGCGGGGGGCGCGGGCGCGCCGCCCGCCCCCCCCCGGGCTAGGTCTGTCCGGTCCTAAAGCGCGGGCGCGGGGATGCGCCAGAGGGCGGCGGGGTTGGCCTCGCCGCCCGGGGCGGACTCGAAGGCGATCCACTTCCCGTCCGGGGACCAGCTCGGCGCGCCGTCGTACGAGCCGTCGTCGCCGGTCACCCGGACGGGGCGGCCGCCGTCGGCCGCGACCACGAAGACCTGGGCGTTCGGCAGGTCGCCGAGGTTGGAGGAGAACACCAGGTACCGGCCGTCCGGGGACCAGGTGGGATCGGTGTGCTCGCCCGGCACGTCGGTGACCTGGCGCAGGCCGGTGCCGTCCGCGCCGACCGTCCACAGCGCCCAGTTCTCACTGCCGGCGGCACGCCGCTGGAAGACGATCCGGTCGCCCCGGGGCGACCAGTTCGGCTGCCGGTTGTCGGTGCCGGTGCCCTTGCCGTCGACCAGCCGGACCGGGGGGCCGCCGTCGCGGCGGACCTTCCAGAGCGAGTCCTGTTCGGCGTCGTCGCCGTGCACGGCGGCGTGTTCCGGCTCCCAGCTCTGCTGGAAGACGATCCAGGCGCCGTCCGGGGAGAAGCTCGGCTCGCTGTAGCCGCTGCCGTCCTCGTGCCGGGTGACCCGCTCGGGGCTGCCGCCCGGTGTCATCAGCCAGACCTCGTCGTGGCCGGACTCCCGGTCGGTGGCGAAGGTGAAGGCGCCGGTGGCGGCGTTCCAGCTGGTGCCCGGGAGGTTGACGGCCGCCTTGTCGGGATCCTCCAGGACCTTCTGCGGCGTGCGGCCGCCGTCCAGCGGCAGCACCCCGAGGGCGGCGGCGCCCTTGTTGTAGCCCTCGCTGAACTCGGTCAGCAGCACCGAGCGGCCGTCCGGGGCGAAGGCGGGGTTCTGGGCGCTGCGACCGCCCTCGGCCCGGTAGAGCAGTTCGGCACCGTCGGCCCGGCGCTCGCCCCCGGTCGGCGGCGCGCCGCTGGCCCGGGTCGGCCGGGGCTGCGGCCCGCCCTCGGAGCCGGATTCGGCGCAGCCGGACAGCAGCAGCGCCGTGACGGCCGCGGCGGCGAAGAACGTGCGAGTCCTCATGACTCACAAGCTAGTTGACACTTCGTCACATTGCGTACGCCGGCAGGCGGATCAGGCGTCGCCGTCCAGCAGGTGCTGGCGGACCTCCTGGAAGGTCCAGGCCCCGCCGGCCGGGCGGGCGAACACCCAGACCAGGTCGAAGCGGTCCGGCCAGGTGGCGGGCGCGCCGCTGCCGGCGGCGCCGAGCGCCTCGACGATCCGCGGGATCCGCGAGTGCTCCCAGCAGATCAGCACCGGTTGGGGCCCGGCCAGGGCGGCGCCGGCCAGCGCCGTCTCCTGGGACTCGGCGTACCCGGTGTCGACGGTCAGCCCGAGCTTGGCGGCCAGCGGGGTGACGGTCTGCCGCATCCGGTGCGCCCCGGCCAGCGGGCCCTGGTCGGTGGCGGCGAGGATCCGGGCGGGGGTGCGCAGGCCGGGGGCGGGCGGGGCGAACAGGGTGGGCAGCGCCCGGGCGCGGGACCAGCCGCGCTCGGTCAGGGACTTGCCGTCGTGGCCGCCGTTCTCGTCCAGTCCCGGGTGGCTGCCGTCGGGCTTCTCGCCGTGGCGGATGATCATCACCAGGGCCTCGCCGCCCGCGTCGCTAGCCCTGGCCGCGCCGGCGTCCTTGCCCGCCTTCTTGCCGGCCTTGCCGGAGGAGGCCGAGCAGCCCGCCAGCACCACCGGAGCGGCGATCGCCAGGCCGGTGAGCAGGGTGCGCCGGGCCGGCCGCGCCGCCACTCGGCGCCCCGTCACCCGTTGCTCCATCACTCGGCCTCCCACCACCTGGCCCCCCGCCACCTGGTCTCCCACCACTCGGCGCCCCGTCACTCGGCGCCCCGTCACTCGGCACCCCGCTCCAGGCGCACCAGCGCGTCGACCGCGACGCCGTCGCCCTCGCCCTTGTGCCCGGGCTCCGGGCCGACCGTCCGGTGCACCCGTTCGGCCCGGACGGTGCGCAGGCCGCGGTCGGCGAGGTCGGCGAGGACGTCCTCCGGGGTGAACAGCACGGCCGGGTCCTGCGGGCCGCCGACGCCCTCGGTGAGGTTGCTCAGGTCGTGCCCGACCACCAGCAGGGTGCCGCCGGGAGCGAGCGCGGCGGCGGCGCGGCGCAGCGCGGTCCGCCGGTCCTGGGCGGGGACTTGGAGGTAGGCGACCAGGATCAGGTCGTAGCCGGCGGCGGGGGCCTCAAAGGTGCGGGCGTCGCCGTGCCGCCAGGTGAGCCGGTCGGCGACCTCGTCGGGCAGGTCGGCGGTGAGCCGCTCGGCGCGTTCCAGGGCGACGGCGGAGTAGTCCAGCCCGGTGACGTCCCAGCCCCGGCCGGCCAGCCAGATGGCGTTGCGGCCTTCGCCGGCGGCCAGGTCGAGGGCGTGGCCGGGGGTGTGGGCCGGGGTGAGGCCGGCCAGTTCGCGGACCACCCAGCGGTTGGGCTCGGCGCCCCACACCAGCTCGGTCGCGGCGTAGCGGTCGTCCCAGTCCTGGCTGTCCATGGCGAGTCCTCCGTTCGGCGGGCCTGCTCCGCAGCGGTCAACCTACCGGGCCCGGGCGGCGGCGGCCCGGAACGGTCCAGCGGGCGGACACCCTTGACGGCGAATATTGGTCCAGTCCAATCTGTGATGTCGTGACGCGAGCGGGTCAGCCGGCCCGCCGCGCCCGCCGTCCGTACGTCGGCACGCTCCACCTGCCCGCGCGCCCCCACAGCGCCAGGGCGGCTCCCCCGGCCCACCCGGGCCACGCACCGCCGGAACCCCCACACATCCGGAGGACACACCGCATGCACGACCGCGTCATGCCCGCACGGCCCGCCCAGGCCGCCGGGCGCCGGACCGCTCCGCGCAGACGGGCCATGGCCCTGGCCCTCGCCGCCACGCTCAGCACCAGCGGCGCCGCCCTCGCCCTGACCCTCAGCCCCGCCTCGGCCGCCCCGGTGAACCTGCTAGCCAACGGCGACTTCGAGGCCGGCACCCTGACCGGCTGGACCTGCGCCAACGGCTCCGTCGTCACCACCCCGGTGCACGGCGGGAGTTACGCGCTCAGCGGCGCGGCCTCGGCCTCCGACACCGCGCAGTGCCAGCAGACCGTCACCGTCCAGCCGAACACCACGTACACCCTGTCCGGCTTCGTCCAGGGCAGCTACGTCTACCTCGGCGCCACCGGGACGGGCGTCAACTCCTCGGTCTGGACGCCCGGCGGCACCGGCTGGAACCAGCTGAGCACCACCTTCACCACCGGCGCCACCACCACCTCGGTGACGGTGTTCACCCACGGCTGGTACGGCACCGGCGCCTACTACGCCGACGACCTCAGCCTCACCGGCCCGGCCGGGCCCACCTCCACCGGCAGCCCCACCGCGAGCGGCAGCCCGACGGCCTCCGGAAGCCCCACCGCGTCCAGCAGTCCGACCGCGTCCGGCAGCCCCACCGCCTCGACCAGCCCCACCGCGAGCGGCAGCCCGACGGCCAGCGGCAGCCCCACCGGATCCGGCACCCCGACCGCGACGGCCACCGCCAGCGGCCCGGCCGGGGACGGCAAGGTCACCACGCCCACCGGCGTCGCCGTCAGCAAGGTCACCGCGGGCGCCGTGGTGCTCACCTGGCAGCCCTCCACCCTGACCACCGGCGACGGCCCGATCGCCTACAAGGTGTGGTCCAACGGCCAGCTGGTCGCCACCTCGATGGGCACCTCCGTCGCCGTCAGCTCGCTGCTGCCCGGCAAGGCGTACACCTTCAGCGTCCAGGGCTACTCCGGCTCCCACGCCTCCACCCAGTCCGCCGCGGTGAGCACCACGACGGCCGCCGCGCCCGCGCAACAGCCCGTCCGCTCGGCCTACTTCGACCAGTGGGGCGTCTACGAGAACGCGTACTACCCGAAGAACGTCGACACCAGCGGCGCCGCGGGCAAGCTGGACGTCATCCACTACGCGTTCGCCAACATCGACCCCACCAAGCTCACCTGCTTCCAGGCGGTGAAGGCCTCCGACTCGACCAACGAGAACAACCCCAACGCCGGTGACGGCGCGGGCGACGCCTACGCCGACTACCAGTCCGACTACAACTCCGGCACCAGCGTGGACGGCAGCAGCGACACCTGGGAGCAGCCGCTCAAGGGCAACTTCAACCAGCTGCGCCAGCTCAAGGCCAAGTACCCGAACCTGCGGTTCACCATCTCGATCGGCGGCTGGACGTACTCCAAGTACTTCTCCGACGCGGCCGCCACCGACGCCTCCCGGAAGACCTTCGTCTCCTCCTGCGTCGACATGTTCCTCAAGGGGAACCTGCCGACCGGCGTCGCGGGCGACGCCTCCGGCGGCGCGGCCACGGCGGCCGGCATCTTCGACGGCGTCGACCTCGACTGGGAGTACCCGGGCTCGGCCGGCGGCCACACCGGCAACCACTACTCCCCCGCCGACAAGCAGAACTTCACCCTCCTGCTCAAGGAGTTCCGCACCCAGCTGGACGCGCTCGGCTCCGCCCAGGGCAAGCGCTACCTGCTGTCCGCGGCCCTGCCCAGCGGCCAGGACAAGATTGCCCAGCTGGAGACCGACAAGATCGGCAACTACCTCGACTACGCCGACGTCATGTCCTACGACATGCACGGCGCCTGGGACGCCAAGGGCCCGACCAACCACCAGGACCCGCTGCACGACAGCCCGGCCGACCCGACCACGCCGATCACCCCCGGCACCCGCAAGTACAACGTGGACACCATGCTCGCCGCGTACACCACCGGCCTGCCCGAGTACGGCATCCCCGGCGGCTTCCCCGCCAACAAGCTGGTGCTCGGCATCCCGTTCTACTGGCGCGGCTGGACGGGCGTCCCGGCCGGCTCCAACTACGGCCTGTACCAGAGCGCGACCGGCCCCACGGCCGCCAAGCCGCTGAGCCAGGAGGCCGGACTGGCCGCCTGGAAGGAGCTCAACCCGACCGCCGCCACCACCCACTGGGACCCGGTCACCGAGAGCAGCTGGGTCTACGACGGCACCAACTTCTGGACCGGCGACACCCCGCAGGCCATCCAGGCGCGCGGCGCCTACACCAAGAGCAAGGGCCTCGGCGGTCTGTTCGCCTTCTCCCTGGAGAACGACGACGCCTCCGGCACGCTGCTCAACTCCATGGACGGCAGCCTGCGCTGACGCCCGGCACACCGGTGGGGGGGGGGCGGCCGGGGGGGGCGCGCGCCCCCCGGGGCGCGGGCGGGGCGGCGGGGGGGTGTTTTGAATAAAGAGAGCCCGCGCGCGGAGGGGGGGTATTT
>NZ_JBHWIJ010000060.1:25824-28101 GCF_042732255.1 Kitasatospora sp. NPDC059803
GGCCCACCGTGCTTCGGCGAGGTTCAGCGGGCCCTTCAGCCCTTCAGCCCTTCAGCCCTTCAGCCCTTCAGCCCGAGGGAGGGGAACAGGTCGACGAACGGCTGGGTGGTCACCGAGACACTCCGGCCGAACGGATCGTCGAAGTCCCAGATCATGAACAGCAGGAACGCGATCAGCGCGCTGAAGCAGCCCGCCAGGATCAACTCCCTCGGCGTGCGCCGGATCTGCAACGCGAACAGCATGCCGACGGTCACCACCGCACCGGTGATCAGGCCGAACCAGACGACCCCGGGCATGGTCGGCCCGGCGTTCTGCCCGCGCGAGTTGCGGGCGTCGTCGGCCTGGCTGATCCGGTCCATGATCGGCTGGTAGGACTGCGACTCCAGCTCGGAGGCCGGCGGCCGGGTGGCGACGTCCACCCGCAGCTTGTCCAGCAGTTCGGTGCCCTTGTCGGAGATCTCGCCGTTCTTGCGCATGTACTCCCACTCGACGTTCACCACGTACGAGACGTAGGCGTCCACGTCGGCCCGGACCTGGTCGCGGAACTCGGCCGGGTAGACCACCGCCCGGTCGCTCACCTCCTGCAACGACTGCGCCTCCCGGAACAGGTCGTCCTGGGCGGCGCCGCGCGCCTCCCAGACGCCCGCGAGGGCGAGACCGAGGACGATCGCGTAGACCACGCCGATCATCATCGTGATGTAGTCGATGACGTCCGGCGTCTCGTCGACGTTCTTCTCGGTGCCCACCCGGCGGTGCCGCAGCACCACCACCGCCACCACGACGGCACAGGCCGCCGCCATCGCGATGGCCAACGCCAACCATTCGGACATGGGAACTCCCTTCTCTGGCTCGGCTTGTGACGGAAAAAAGGTGTCGAGGCCGGCCCCGGGCCGGGCAGGTCGGGCTCCAGGGCCGGACCGGGGGCCGGGGCGGGCCGCCTCGGTGGGGCGGTCAGGAACGCCCGGAACGGCCGGAACGGCCGCGTCCACGGCCCGGGCGCAGGGCCGCCGCCGCCAGGATGGCAGGCACGGTGACCAGCAGCATGGTGGTCGTCGCCGGGGCGTTGTGGTGGTGCTGCAGCGGGGCCGGCGGCTGCGCCGCCCGCACGTGGTAGACGGGCTGCGCCGCCGGGGTCGGCCACAGCGGGCTCGGGCGCACCGGGCTCGGCGTGGCCGGACCGGGGGCCACCGGGTCCGGCGGGGGCGCGGGTGCCGCCGGGGCCGGCGCCGGGGGTGCAGGCGGGTTCGGCGCGGGCGGGTTCGGCGCGGGCGGCGGAGCAGGCGCGGGTGCCGCAGGCGGCGAGGTGGGCCCAGGCGTCCTGCTGGGAGCCGGCGTTGTCGGCGCGGGGGTCGGCGACGCCGTGGGGACGGGTGTCGGAGTCGGACTGGGCTTCGACGTCGGCGAAGGCGTCGGGGTGGCGCTCGGCGTCGGCGTGGCGCTCGGCGACGGGGTCGGCGTGGGGCTGGGCGTGTGGGTGGGGCTCGGCGTCGGGGTCGCCGTCGGGCTCGGGCAGGGATGCGGGTGGTGATGGTGGTGGTGCCACCAGTCCCCGTGCCACCAGTACCCGCCGTGGCCGCCGTCCCCGTCGTGGCCCCCGTCCCCACCGTGCTCGTCGTCCGGGCGGCCGGGCTGTTGGCGGAACCCCGTGGTGTCCGAGGGTCGTGGTGAGGCCGGTCCGGGCGCGGCCTTCGGCGTGCGGCACGGGTGGTGCCGGTGCGGGGGCTTGGGGCCCTGGTGCCGCGCGTCGGCCGTCGGGGCGACGGTGACGCCGACCTGGACGTCCACGTCGACCCCGACGTTCACGTCCCCGCCCGGCCCGACCTGCACCGACACGTCCGTCCCGGTGCAGACGCACGAGTCGACGGTCGTGCCGTGCGGCTGCTCCCCGCCGTGGTGTTCGGTGCCGGACGCCGAGGCGCCGCCGACCAGGGCGCACATCGCGACCACGCCGACCGCGGCGCCGATCAGCCTGGTCCGCCGACCGGAGGCCGCACCCCCACCGCCGTCCAGCGATATCCGTCGGGACTGCCGGCGCTGCGGCATGGGCTCCACTCACCTCTCGGGTCGCCAGGGACGGGATCAGAACAGAGCGATCCGCCCGGCCCGCAGGAGGACGCGGGCAGGCGTGATCAGACGCGATCAGACGTGATGGGGCACGATCAGGCGGAGGGGGCCCCCGCCCGGGGGGGGGGCGGGGGGGGCCCGGGCCAGCAACGATGTGCCGGGCCGGGTCGGCGGCCGGGCCCGGGGGGGCGGGCGAGCGGTGGGGGGGGGCCG
>NZ_JBHWIJ010000060.1:28111-33802 GCF_042732255.1 Kitasatospora sp. NPDC059803
CGATCCGACGTGTTGGGGCACTATCCGGCGGACGGCCCGCCTTCCGGGGGCGGGCCGTCCGTCATCAGGTCAAACGATCTTCGAGCCGGCCGGTTACGGCCCGGGCCCCTTGTCGGCCGTCCTCAGTGGCGGCGGTGCGCGATCTCGACGTTCTCCAGGACGCCGACCGCGTCCGGCACCAGGATCGCGGCCGAGTAGTAGGCGCTGACCAGGTACGAGATGATCGCCTTCTCGTCGATGCCCATGAAGCGGACGGACAGCGAGGGCTGATACTCGTCCGGGATGCCGTTCTGGTGCAGGCCGATGACGCCCTGGTTGTCCTCACCGGTACGGATCACCAGGATGGAGCTGGTGTTCTCCTTGGTGATCGGGATCTTGTTGCACGGCAGGATCGGCACCCCGCGCCAGGCCGGCACCTGCTGCCCGCCGAGGTCGACGTGGTGGGGGTACAGGCCACGGGCGTTGAACTCGCGGCCGATCGCGGCGATCGCGCGCGGGTGGGCGAGCAGGTAGTCGGGGTCGCGGCGGCGGTTGAGCAGCTCGTCCAGGTCGTCCGGGGTGGGCGGGCCGGAGTGGGTCTGGATCCGCTGGTCGAAGTCGGCGTTGTTGAGCAGGCCGAACTCCGGGTTGTTGACCAGCTCGTGCTCCTGGCGCTCGCGCAGCGCCTCGATGGTCAGCCGGAGCTGGTGCTCGACCTGGTTCATCGGCTCGTTGTACAGGTCGGCGACGCGGGTGTGGACCTTGAGGATGGTCTGCGCGACGCTCAGCTCGTACTCGCGGGGCTTGAGCTCGTAGTCCACGAAGGCGCCGGGCAGCTCGAACTCGCCGTGGTGGCCGGCCGACATGGCGATCTCGGCCTCGCCGCGCTCGTTCTGGGCCTGCTGCGGCAGGGCCAGGAACCCGAGCAGGTGCTCCTGGAGGCTCGGCGAGTTGTCCCGGATGGCGGCGAAGTCGCGGCGGGTCAGGGTGAGCGCGACGCCGGCGGTGGCGGTCGTGGCGGTGAACTCCCAGGCGGCGTCCGGGTTCAGCAGGGCGTCGTCGCCGAAGCGGTCGCCGTCGCCGGCCACGCCGACCACGGTGTCGTCGCCGTACTTGCCGGTGCCGATCTTGTTGACCTTGCCGTGCGCGATCAGGAAGATCCGGTCGGCGGCCTCGCCCTGGGTGGTGAGCACCTCGCCGGGGCCGAAGTCGCGCTGCTCGCAGCGGTCGGCGAGGGCGGTCAGCACCTCCTCGTCCTCGAAGCCGCGCAGCAGGGCGAGCTCACCCAGCTCGGCGGGGATCACCCGGACCTGGGAGCCGGTCTTGATGAACTCGACCACACCGTTGCCGACGGTGTAGGTGAGCCGTCGGTTGACACGGTAGGCGCCGCCGGCGGCCTGTACCCAGGGAAGCACCTTGAGCAGCCAGCGGGAGGTGATCTCCTGCATCTGCGGTGCGGACTTGGTCGTGGTGGCAAGGTTGCGGGCAGCGGCCGTCGTGAGGCTGGACTGCTGCGGGACCTGCGCTGTCTCCGGGCTCGTGTCCACGGGCATCGGCAGGGGTCTCCATTCATCTGGTCGGATCACGCGGTCAGGGTCGGACGGCGACGGAGTCGTCCCTGCCCACCCCGACTGATGCCATGACGGATCATCAGACACGCGTATCGATGGGGGTGTTGGCGATTCATCGCGATCACGGCCACCGTCTCCCGGCGGCCCATCGGGAACCCTAGATCACCAGCGCCCGGCCGGACCCGCGCGGAGACCGACTACCCCCCGATAGGGTGAATCTGAAGCAGTCCCATTCCGTTCGGGCCCCAGGTCGCGAGAACATCCGTTCGCCACCGCGGATCCCGCGCGACCGACGCCCGCCCGCGACTGCCCGCGCGCCCGGACAAAGCGGACAGGCGGCGTACCTCCCGTACGACAGGCGTACCTCCCGTACGACATCGGCGGGAGCGGATCGTCAACGGGGGCGGCGAAACGGGGCAGGTCAGCTGCGCCCCGACCATGGGCACCGGCCCGCCACCGGGCTCCGGGCACGCGAACGGCCCGTCAGGTGCCGGGACGGGGGCGGCCGGCACCTGACGGGGGATCGGGGATGCGCAGTGGGGGTGCGACGGGGAAGCGGCGAGGGCAGCGCCGGTCGGGCGATGCGTCAGGCGCAGGCGATCTGGCTGCCGGGGATGCCGACGATGCCGGAGTTCTTGGCCTCGCCCCCCTTGTACTCGTAGTACAGGTAGGAGTAGAAGTCGATCCTGGTCGCCGCGCCGCAGGTCGAGTCCGGCGCCACGGTGTAGGTGACCGTGAAGCTGCTGGTGGCACCGGGGGCGAGCGGCACGTTGTACCGCGCGATCCCGCCGTGGACGTTGTCGCTGCAGCCGTTGGTCTGGGTGCCGCAGGCCGTGGCGGCGAACTTGAGGCCGTTCTCCAGACTGGTCTGGTAGGTCGGCTGAACGCTCTGGTACACGAACTGGATCGGCGTGTCGTACGGGTTGCTGAGCGTCAGGGTCAGGGTGAACTCGCCGCCCCGGACGGTCGTTTGCCGGTCGGAGACGGCCGTGAAGGGCAGCGGGGTGTCGGCCTGGGCGGGTGTGGCGGAGAGGAGCAGACCGACGGCGAGGGCCGGGCACGCGGCGAGGGCGACACGGCTCAAATGTGTTCTGCGCATGACCAAGGAGCGTAGGGCGCCGTACCGGTTCCGTTGCCCCGCTCCGCCCCGGTCCGTACCGACGCACGAGTCGGGGGCGGACACCGTGGACCAGCCCGGCCGCGTTCCGCCCCCACTCCCCCGCCCGGGGCCCTATGCTTCGCCCGCCGCCCCGGACGGCCACCCGAGGCCCGTCGCCCGGCGGGCCGGCGCCGGTCCGGCCGCCCCTGGCCCGGCCGGTTCAGGCGGGCGGCGGCAGGATGTCGCAGAGCGCGGCGAGCGCCGCCGGGTAGGCGTGGTCGGGCGGCGTGGCGTAGCCCACGACCAGGCCGTCCATGACCGGCATGGCCTCCGGGCCGATCCCCGGGTGCCGGAAGTCGGCGAGCCCGTCCAGGCCCAGGCCCCGGCGGGCGGCGGCCTGGAGCACCGCGTGCTCGGTGCCGGGCTCCAGCCGCAGGACGGCGTGCAGGCCGGCCGCGACGCCGGAGACCCCGACGTGCGGGGCGCTCGCCGCCAGCGCGGCCACCAGCTGGTCGCGGCGCTCCCGGTAGCGGCGGCGCATCCGCCGCACGTGCCGGTCGTAGCCGCCGGAGTCGATCAGCTCGGCGAGGGTCAGCTGGTCCAACGCGCTGGCCCAGCCCTCGCGTTCGCCCTTGGCGGCGAGCACCCGGTCGACCAGGTGGTCCGGCAGCACCATCCAGCCGAGCCGCAGCGCCGGCGACAGGCTCTTGCTGACCGAGCCGAGGTAGACCACCCGCTCGGGGTCGAGCCCCTGGACGGCGCCGACCGGCTGGCGGTCGTAGCGGAACTCGCCGTCGTAGTCGTCCTCCAGCAGCAGGCCGCCGCGCCCGCGCGCCCAGTCGACCACGGCGGCGCGGCGGCCGGCGTGCAGCGGTCCGCCGGTCGGGAACTGGTGGGCGGGGGTGAGCAGGGCCGTCCGGACGTCCTGACGGTGCGCCAACCCGCCGAGCCGGGCGCCGTGTTCGTCGACCGGAAGGGGCACGGTGGCGACCCCGGCGGCGGCCAGCAGCCCGCGGTGGAACCCCAGCCCGTACGCCTCGACGGCCAGCGGCCCGGTCGCCTCGGGCGGCAGGGCGGGCGCCCCGCCGGCGAACAGCAGCCGCAGCGCGTGGGCGAAGCCCGAGCAGACCACGATCCGGTCCGGGTCCGTGCGCACTCCGCGGACGCGGGCCAGGTAGTCGGCGAGGGCGGTGCGCAGTTCGGGCCGTCCCTGCGGATCACCGGGCCCGAAGGCCTCGTTGGGCGCCGCGGTCAGCGCCCGCCGGGCGGCGGCCAGCCAGGCGGTGCGCGGGAAGGACGCGGCGTCCGGCTGGCCCTGGCGCAGGTCGTGGACGGGCCCCGGCCGCAGGGAGGGTCGAGGGGACGGGCTCGGCGGGACGGGCTCGGCGCGCTCGGCGACGGCGGTGCCGGAGCCCTGACGGGCGGTCAGCCAGCCCTCCGCGACGAGTTCGGCGTACGCCTCGGCGGCGGTGTTGCGGGCCAGCCCGAGGTCGGCGGCGAGCGCACGGTACGGCGGCAGCCGGGTGCCGGGGGCGAGTCGGCCGCTGCGGATCGCCTCGCGCAGGGCCGCCATCAGCGCGGCACGGCGGCCCCCGACGGCGGGGAGGTCGAGGTGCAGGTCGCTGCCGGTCGGGTGGGCGGGCCCGGTGGGGTGCGCGCCCGGCGTTTCCGTCATGGTCACGCACCCTACCCGCCGCCGCCCGGCCCCCTGCCGGGCGGCCCGGCCCGCGCTACGGCACCACGGTGACCGGCCAGCGGCCCGCCTTCACCAGGCGGACGGCGACCGAGCCGATCACCCGGTGCCCGGCCTGCTCGGAGGCGCCGACCACGACGGCGTCGGCACGCAGTTCGTCCGCGAGCTTGGCCAGCCCCGTATAGGGGTCGCCGCGCATGGTGAGGAAGCGCCATTCCACCCGCCACACCTCCTTCACGTGGTGCTCGGCCTCGCGCAGGGCGGACAGCAGCTCGTCCGCGATCTCCTGGGTGGTCTCCTCCACCGCCGCCCCGGCCAGGGCGGTGGCCGCACCCAGGATCGGCTGGACGTAGGCGACCGCGAGGGTGGCGCCCTGCCGGCGGGCCAGCCCGGCGGCGTAGGCGGTGGCGCGCCAGGAGGAGTCGGAGCCGTCCAGCCCCGCCAGGATCACCTTGGGCCCGTCCGTCCCCAGTTCGAAGCCCGCGGGGGCCGCTGCCACCCCGGGCTCCTCGGCGCCGCCGACGGCCTCCATGTCCTCTGCATCGCTCTCGTTGCTCATGGCCCCGAGGCTATGCCCGCCACCGTGCGTGAGCGGAGGGGGCCCTCCCGGTGAGGGTTGTGGTGCGGGCCACCCGGGGCGCCGGACGGTGCGGCGATTTCGACACCGGGGGCTGGTGGGCCGTCACGCGCTGTCGACGATGTGGGCGGGCTCACAGGGCATGCGGCGTGACGCAGGCCACTTCGCCGAGTGGTTTGATCTTGCAAATGGTGGCAAATCGGGCCAAATCATGTCATTTCCTTGATCCTTACGACCGGTAACAGCCCCCTGACGTGCCTAAACCTCCAAATCCTTGAAACCGCCTCAATCGCCCCCGTACCTTCGAACTCGTTGCACCAAGCACTCCGCTCCGGTCGGCCTCACCGCCCCGGATCCGGAACGGTGCCGGACCAGGCGAGCAACGTGTCCCCCGAAACCAACGGCCTTCCGAGGGCCTGGTTCCGCACGCTCGCAGCCCCCTCCGAAAGGACCCGCATGACTTTCCGTAACGAGACTGCCGCTGCCACCACCACTGCCACCCCGAAGCGCCGCAACCGCGTCCGGATGGCTCTGATGGCCGGGGCGATCACCGCCCTGCCGGTCGCCGGCCTCGTCACGGCCACCAGCGCCTCCGCCGCGCCGGCCACGGTCTGGGACAAGGTCGCCTCCTGCGAGGCCACCGGCAACTGGGCCGTCAACTCCGGCAACGGCTTCTTCGGCGGCCTGCAGTTCACCTCCAGCACCTGGGCCGCCTTCGGCGGCACCGCGTACGCCCCGCAGGCCCACCAGGCCACCAAGGACCAGCAGATCG
>NZ_JBHWIJ010000061.1:0-28798 GCF_042732255.1 Kitasatospora sp. NPDC059803
TCTTCTCGCCGAGCACGGTCAGCTTGCTTCCGTTGTACGGAAGCGTCACCTGCGCCGAGACCGGCATGTCCCCCGGGCCGTTCCCGGCGCCCAGGGTCAGCCGGTAGGTGACCTTCCTGGTCTGCCCCGGGGCCAGGGAGAACAGCGACGCCTGGTCCGCCACCGCGTAGCCCATGTCGCTGCCCGGCCCCATCGGCGCCGGCCGCCAGGTGTCACCGTCCTGACGCTCCAGCTTGCCGTCGTTGGGCCCCTGTACGACCTGCACCGGCGGCGAACCCGGGTAGGGCTCCGTGACGACCAGCGGCTGCAACCGGCCGTAGGTGTTCTGGCTGGTGTTCCGGAAGGTCACCGAGAAGGTGACGGCCGAACTCCCCGCCGTCAGCTGCTGACCGGCCGCCAGGCCGTCGAAGCTCACCGCGATGTCGTTCCGGTTGGCCTCCGTGGGCGGCGCCTGGCGGCCGCTCAGGTCGAGGGTGTTGACGATCGTCATCAGTCCGGGCTGGTAGTCGGCCTTGAGGCCGATCGCCGCGACGGACACGAAGTCCTTCGGCAGGGCCCACATCTGGGCCGTGAAGGCGTCGCCACCGCAGTTGATCTGCCACTGCGACTTGCGTGCGGCACGGCCTGCCACGGTGGGTGTGCTCCTGGTCGGGCCGACACTGTCGATCTGTCCGCTCCTGGCGAGCGTGGGGGAGTAGGACCACGCCGGGCACCAGGGCTGCGTGGACCAACCGCTGTCGGAATCCAGGTCGGGCAGCCTCGGCCAGGACTCCGACTCCTGGTCCAGGACCGTCAAGAGCACGCCGTGCGGCAGGCAGTCCCCGGCCGACGCGTCCTGCGGAGCACTCGGGCTCAGGATGCAGAGGCTGTTGGCGGCGGGATCCGGATTGACGGCCCGCCAGCCCGGCGGGATCTTGAACTTGACGCCCCGGAAGGGGTACGTCGTCCCGGCCGGCGCGGTGGTGGCCGGGGTGGTGGCGGGGGTGGTGGGCGGCGGGGGCGGCGCCGGGGGGGCCCGCGGCCGCACACCCCGCCCCCCGGCCGGCCCGGCACCCGCGACCGCGGGCACCCCCGGGACCGCCAGCACACCCCCGCCCCCGGCGGGCGGCCCGGCAACGCGCGGCAGCGGCTGCTGCGGCAGCGGCTCGTGGTCTTCGTCACCGTGACGCTCGGCGTCGCGCTGGCCATCGCGGCCGCCCAGGGGTGCGAGAACCGCAGCAAGCAGGGCCTGCGGCCGTCCGGCGGGTCCAGCGCCAGTGCGCCCGCCGCGGGCGGCGCGCAGGCCGTGCCGGGGACCTCGGTGGACGGGGCCGCCGCAGCCCCCGGCACCCAACCCCCCGCCGCCCAGCCTCCGGCCACCCCGCCCGCCGCCGCTGCGGCCGCACACGGCGGCACGGGCGACAGCCCGTTGGCGCCCCCGTACGGATCGGGGCCGGTGGTGGACTGGCCCAACCGCAGCTACCCCGACGGGACCGGCGGGCCCGGCATCGCGCTCCGGGACGGCCGGTCGGTCGGGGCCGGCCCGCAGGTCGTGCTCAGCTCCGTGCTGCCCGCCCGGTACAAGGGCGCCCCGGCTGCGGTCGTCGTCCTGCGGCGGGCCGAGGGCTCGGTGCCGGTCGACCTCGTCCAGCTCTTCTCCTTCATCGGGGACACCCCGGTCGCCGCCACCTCCCGCACCTCGGCGGCCGACCCGCAGGCGACGGCCACCTGGCGGCTCGACGGCGGGACGGTCGTCCGCGAGGAGCGGGTCGCCGCGACCGGCGCGACCACCTCCACCCGCTACACCGTCCGTACCGACGGCACCCTGGACGAGTCCTGGCCCGGCGCCTCCGGCCCCGCCACCCAGCCCCCGGCCGCCGCCCCGGCTCCGCCCACCGCTGCGGCGGGCTGAGCACGGGAGGGCGCGGCACAGGAAGTCGGCCTGGCCGACTTCCTGCTTCCCGCTTTCTACGTGGGGGCTCCTCCGGCGTGAGAGGGGAAGCCGACGTCCCCGTCAGGCGGTGGGGGCGGTGACGGCGTAGAAGGAGACGGCGGCTGCGGCGCCGACGTTGAGGGAGTCGATGCCGTGGGCCATCGGGATTCGGACGGCGTGGTCGGCGGCGGCCAGGGCGGGTCCGGTCAGGCCGTCGCCTTCGGCCCCGAGCATCAGGGCCGCCTTGGGGAGCCGGTCCGGGGCGAGGCCGGCGAGGTCGACGGCGCCGTCGGCGGGGGTCAGGGCCAGCAGGGTGAACCCTGCGGTGCGGACGGTCTCCAGGGCGGCCGGCCAGGGGTCGAGCCGGGCGTAGGGCACGGCGAAGACGGCGCCCATGGAGACCTTCACGGCGCGCCGGTACAGCGGGTCGGCGCAGTCGGGCGAGAGCAGGACGGCGTCCATGCCGAGGGCGGCGGCGCTGCGGAAGATCGCGCCGAGGTTGGTGTGGTCGACCAGGCCTTCCAGGACGGCGACCCGGCGGGCCCCGGCGAGCAGGTCCGCGGCCTGCGGCAGCGGCTTGCGTTCCATCGAGGCGAGCGCGCCGCGGTGGACGTGGTAGCCGGTGACGGCTTCGACGAGCCCCGGCTCGACGACGTGGACGGGGGCGTCCGCCTCGGCGATGACGTCGGCCATCACCTCCAGCCACTTGGAGGTCAGCAGCATCGACCGCATCCGGTAGCCGGCGGCGAGGGCACGGCGGATGACCTTCTCCCCCTCCGCGATGAACAGGCCTTCGGCGGGTTCGCGCCGACGACGCAGTTCGACGTCGGTGAGGCTGGTGTAGTCGCCGAGGCGGGGGTCGGCGGGGTCGGTGATGGTGCTGGGTTCGGACACCCTGCGATCTTGCCAAGGCGGGGCGGGGAAGGCCAAACGGCCCAAGCCACGGGGCGGGCTGGCCTTGGCCCTGTGCCAGCCATGGTGCAAACATGGCCGTATGGCCCGTTTTCCGGGCCGATCCTGGGCTCCGTCGGCCTCTGGTGCTACTGGTTCCGCCGGCTCCTCCGGTGGGCGCCCAAACGGTCGGCTACAGCTGCCACGCGCGAAGCGGCCGTGGCCCGTACGGCACCGGTCGGTGGCCGGGCAGGTGTTCGCGCTGCAGGTCCTCGTCGTCCTGCTGCTGGTGGCGGCGGCCGCGGTGGCGCTGGTGGTGCAGTCGCGCACCGACGCCGACCACGAGGCCCGCAACCGGTCGGTGGCGGTCGCGCAGACCTTCGCCAACTCACCGGGCATCGTCGACGCGCTGCGCTCCCCCGACCCGACCGCGGTCCTGCAGCCCAAGGCGGAGGCCGCGCGGATGTCGTCGGGCGTCGGCTTCATCGTCGTGCTGAACGACGACGGCATCCGCTACACCCACCCCGACCCGGCCCTGATCGGCCACAAGTTCGTCGGCACCTACCTGCCCGCGGTGCACGGGCAGGTGGTGACCGAGCGCGTCACCGACTCGCTCGGCCCGCTGGTCCAGGCGGTGGTCCCGGTGTACGCGCCGGACGGCTCGGTGGCCGGGCTGGTCTCGGCTGGCGTCACGGTGCGCAGCGTCAGCAGCGCGAGCGAGCGGCAGCTGCCGGTGGTGCTGGGCGCCGCCGCGGGCGCGGTCGGGCTGGCCACCCTCGGCACGGCGCTGATCAGCCGGCGGCTGCGGCGCCAGACCCACGGGCTGGGCCCGGCGGAGATGACCCGGATGTACGAGCACCACGCGGCCGTGCTGCACGCGGTGCGCGAGGGCGTCATGATCGTCGGCGCGGACGGTCGGCTGCTGCTCTGCAACGACGAGGCGCGGCGGCTGCTGGACCTGCCGCCGGACGCCGAGGGCCGGCCGGTGACCGAGCTGGGCCTGGAACCCGCGCCCGAGGAGCTGCTGACCGCCCAGCGCCCGGTGACGGACGAGGTGGTGCTGGCCGGGGAGCGGCTGCTGGCGGTGAACGTCCGGCTCACCGACCAGGTGGGCGGCCCGCCGGGCTGCGTCGCCACGCTGCGTGACTCCACCGAGCTGCTGGCGCTGTCCGGCCGGGCCGAGGGCGCGCAGCGGCGGCTGCGGCTGCTGTACGACGCCGGGGTGACGGTGGGCAGCTCGCTGGACGTGACGCGGACGGCGGAGGAGCTGGCGCAGGTCGCGGTGCCCCGGTTCGCGGACTTCGTCACGGTGGACCTGGCGGACCAGGTGCTGACGGGCGAGGAGCCGCCGCCGGGCACCTCGCTGGGGCGGATGCGCCGCGTGGCGCTCGCCGGGATCCGGGACGACGCCCCGTTCTACCCGGTGGACACGGTGCTGGACGTGGTGCCGGCCACCCCGCTGGCCGGGGCGCTGCACAGCGGGGAGTCGGGGCTGGAGCCCTGGCTGGCCCAGGCCCCGAGGTGGCGGGAGCAGGATCCGGAGCGGTCGGCCCGGGTGCTGGCGTACGGGGTGCACTCGATGGTGCGGGTGCCGCTGCGGGCGCGCGGGGTGCTGCTGGGGGTGGCCCGGTTCTGGCGGGCGGACCGCTCGGAGGCGTTCGAGGCGGACGACCTGGTGCTGGCCGAGGAGCTGGTGGCGCACGCGGCGGTGTGCATCGACAACGCGCGCCGCTACACCCGGGAGCACGCGATGGCGGTGACGCTCCAGCACAGCCTGCTGCCACGCAACCTGCCGCCGCAGAGCGCGCTGGACGTCGCGCACCGCTACCTGCCGGCCCAGGCCGGGGTGGGCGGCGACTGGTTCGACGTGATCCCGCTGCCGGGCGCGCGGGTGGCCCTGGTCGTCGGGGACGTGGTGGGGCACGGCCTGCACGCGGCGGCGACGATGGGCCGGCTGCGGACGGCGATCCACAACTTCTCGACACTGGACCTGCCGCCGGACGAGCTGCTGGGGCACCTGGACGACCTGGTGAACCGGATCGACCAGGACGAGGCCGGGAGCGGCGAGGGCGCGGCCCTGACCGGGGCGACCTGCCTGTACGCGATCTACGACCCGGTGGCACGGCGGTGCACGCTGGCCAGCGCCGGCCATCCGCCGCCCGCCGTGGTGGGCCCGGACGGGCGGGTGGTGTTCCCGGAGCTGGCGACCGGGCCGCCGCTGGGGCTGGCGGTGCTGCCGTTCGAGAACGTCGAGCTGGACCTCGCGGAGGGCAGCCGTCTGGTGCTGTACACCGACGGGCTGGTGGAGGACCGCGAGCGCGACATCGGTGAGGGGCTCGAACTGCTGCGGGCGGCGCTGACCGGGCCGCCGCGCACACCGGAGCAGACCTGCGCGGACGTGCTGGGGGCGATGCTGCCGGAGCGTCCGCTGGACGACATCGCGCTGCTGGTGGCGCGGACCAGGGTGCTGGCGCCGGACCAGGTCGCGGAGTGGGAGGTGCCGCCCGAACCGGCGGCGGTGGGCGCCGTCCGGGCCGAGGTCGCGGAGCGGCTGGCGGCCTGGGGGCTGGACGAGGCGGCGTTCGTCACCGAGCTGATCCTGAGCGAACTGGTGACCAACGCCATCCGGTACGGCACCGGGCCGATCCGGGTGCGGCTGCTGCGGGACCGGGCGCTGATCTGCGAGGTGTCGGACGGCAGCAGCACCTCGCCGCACCTGCGGTACGCGGCGACCACGGACGAGGGCGGGCGCGGGCTGTTCCTGGTCGCGCAGTTCGCGGACCGCTGGGGGACGCGCTACACCGCGACGGGGAAGGTGATCTGGACGGAGCAGCCGCTGGAGTAGCCGCCCGGAGTGGCCGAGTGGCCGGCCAGAGGGGGAAGTCGGAGTGGGAAGTCGACGGGCCCGACTTCCCACTCCGGGCGCTCAGCGCTGGAAGGCGGCCGCCAGGACGTTGACCACGTCGCCGACGACGATCACGGCCGGCGGCTTGATCCGCTCGGCCTCGACGGTCGCGGCGACGGTGGCCAGGGTGGCGTCCACCCGGCGCTGGGCGGCGGTGGTGCCCTCCTGGACGATCGCGACCGGGGTGTCGCCCGGGCGGCCGTGCTCGACGAGCTTCGCGGCGATCGCGCCGATCTTGTCCACGGCCATCAGCAGCACCAGGGTGCCGCGCATCTTCGCGGCGGCCTCCCAGTTGGTGAGCGAGCGCTCGTCCTCCGGGCCGACGTGACCGGAGATCACGGTGAACTCGTGCGTCATGCCCCGGTGGGTGACCGGGACGCCGGCCGCCGCCGGGACGCTGATCGAGCTGGAGATGCCCGGGACGACGGTGACCGGCAGTCCGGCCTCGGCGCAGGCGAGCAGCTCCTCGCCGCCGCGCCCGAAGACGTACGGGTCGCCGCCCTTGAGCCGGACCACGAACTTGCCGGCCCTGGCGTGCTCGATCAGCGTCCGGTTGATCGCCTCCTGGGCCATGAACCGGCCGTAAGGGATCTTGGAAGCGTCGATCACCTCGACGTGCTCGGGCAGTTCGGCGAGCAGCTCGCGCGGGGCGAGGCGGTCGGCGACCACCACGTCGGCGTCGGCCAGCAGGCGGCGGCCGCGCACGGTGATCAGATCCGGGTCGCCCGGGCCGCCGCCGACCAGGGCGACGCTCCCCTGGCCCGGCTGGCCCGAGGCGCCGCCGACGCCGTGCGCGCGGAACTGGCGGACGGCCAGCGAGCCGTCCCGCAGGCCGTCCACGATGGCATCGCGCAGAGCGGCGGAGTGGCGCGGGTCACCGGTGAGGACCGCGACGGTGGCACCCGCGTCGCGGCCGCTGGCCGGGGTCCAGGCGGTGGCGGCGGAGGCGTCGTCGCTGCGGGCGCAGAACACCCGCTCGCGCTCGGCCTCGGCGCTGACGGCACCGTTGACCGCCGGGTCGTCGGTGGCGACCAGGGCGTACCAGGCGTCGGCCAGGTCGCCGTCCCGGTACGGGCGGGCGTGCCAGGTGAGCTCGCCCGCGTCGGCCATCGCCTGCACGGCCGGGGTGGTGGCCGGCGATATCAGGTGCAGCTCCGCACCGGTGGCGATCAGCGCGGGGAGCCGGCGCTGCGCGACCTGGCCGCCGCCGACCACGACCACGCGGCGGCCGGCGAGCAGCAGGCCGACCGGGTACGGGGTACGGCCTTCGGTGCTGGGGTGCGGGGTGGGCGCGGTCATCGGCGGTGCTCCTGATCGGGGGTGAGGGTCGGGGGTGCGGGTGCGGCGTGACGCCGCTCCGCGGACCGGCGCGCCCTCGGGCCGGTCCGCGGAGTGGTGACGGAGGACGTCAGCCCTTCTCGGTGACCCCGGCGGAGTCGAAGGTGGCTACATCGTGCATCGCCCGGGCCGCGCTCTGCACCAGCGGCAGGGCCAGCAAGGCACCGGTGCCCTCGCCGAGCCGCAGGTCCAGGTCGATCAGCGGACGCAGGCCCAGCTTCGCCAGCGCGGCCTGGTGGCCGGGCTCGGCGGAGCGGTGGCCGGCGATGCAGGCCGCCAGCACCTCGGGGGCGATCGCCTTGGCCGCCAGCGCGGCCGAACCCGCGATGACGCCGTCCAGGACCACCGGGGTGCGCAGCGAGGCCGCGCCCAGCAGGAAACCGGCCAGGGCCGCGTGCTCCAGGCCGCCGACGGCGGCGAGGACGCCGATCGGGTCGGCCGGGTCGGGCCGGTGCAGGGCCAGCGCGGCCCGGATGACCTCGATCTTGCGGGCGTGCGTCTCGTCGTCGATGCCGGTGCCGCGGCCGGTGACCTCGGCCGGGTCGAGGCCGGTGAACACCGAGATCAGGGCGGCCGAGGCGGTGGTGTTGGCGATCCCCATGTCGCCGGTGACCAGCGCCTTGTTGCCCGCCGCGACGAGGTCGCGGGCGGTCTCGATACCGACCTCGATGGCCTTGAGGGCCTCCTCGCGGGTCATCGCCGGACCCTGGGTCATGTCGGCGGTGCCGGGCTTGACCTTGCGCGGCAGCAGGCCGGTGGTGCGGCCCTGCTGGATGGCCTCCGGCAGTTCGGCGGCGACGCCGACGTCGACCACGCAGACCTCGGTGCCGATCTGCTTGGCGAAGGAGTTGATCACCGCGCCCCCGGCCAGGAAGTTGCCGACCATCTGGGCGGTCACCTCCTGCGGCCACGGGCTGACGCCCTGCGCGTGCACGCCGTGGTCACCCGCGAAGATCGCCACGCAGGCGGGCTCCGGGATCGGCGGCGGGCACTTGCGGGACAGGCCGCACAGCTGGGCGGAGATGATCTCCAGCATGCCGAGCGAGCCGGCCGGCTTCGTCATCCGCTTCTGCCGGTCCCAGGCCTCGCCGAGCGCCTTGGCGTCCAGCGGGCGGATGCCGCGCAGGGTCTCGGCGAGCAGGCTCTGCGGCTCCTCGCCGGGCAGCGCGCGGTTGCCGTACTGCTCCTCGTGGACCACCCAGGACAGCGGGCGCTTCTTGGCCCAGCCCTGCTGCTCCAGCTCGGGCTCGTCCGGGAAGGAGTCGACGAAGCCGACGCACAGGTAGGCGACGACCTCCAGGTGCTCGGGCAGGCCGAGCTCGCGGACCAGCTCCTCGTCGTCGAAGAAGCTCACCCAGCCGACGCCCAGGCCCTCGGCGCGGGCGGCCAGCCAGAGGTTCTCGACCGCCAGCGCGGCCGAGTACGGGGCCATCTGGGGCTGGGTGTGCCGGCCCAGCGTGTGCCGGCCGCCGCGGGTGCGGTCGGCGGTCACCACGATGTTGACCGGCGTCTCGAGGATGGCCTCGATCTTGATTTCCTTGAACTGCTTGGCCCGGCCCTTGGGCAGCGAGTCCGCGTACACCTCGCGCTGGCGCTCGGCCAGGGCGTGCATCCGCCGGCGGGTCTTGGCCGAGCGGATCACCACGAAGTCCCAGGGCTGGGAGTAGCCGACGCTGGGCGCGGTGTGGGCGGCCTCCAGGACGCGGATCAGCACCTCGTGCGGGATCGGGTCCGGGCGGAAGCCGTTGCGGATGTCGCGGCGCTCGCGGATCACCTGGTGGACGGCCTCGCGTTCGGCCTCGCCGAAGCCGGGCGCGGCCGGGCCGCGGGGCTCGGCCGGCTCCTCGGCCTGCTCCTCGGCCGGCGCTTCCTCGGCCGGCTGCTCCGCCTGGTCCTCCGTCGGCGGCTCCGCCGGCTCCTCCGTCGACGCCTCCGTCTGCGGCTCGGCGGCCTGCTCGGCAGGCTCGGCAGGCTCGGCAGGCTGCTGCTCGGCGGCGGGGGCCTCGGCTGCCACGGACGCGTCAGCGGCCTGGTCGGCGGCGGGGGCCTCCGGTGTGGCGGCCTCCTCGGCGACGGACTCGGCGGCCACGGGCTCGACGGTGGGGGCCTCGGCGGCGGGGGCCTGTTCGGCGGACTCTGCGGCCGGCTCGGTGACGGGCTGGGTCTGGTCCTCCGGGGTGGCCGGGGCGGTCTCGGCGACCGGCTCGGCGGCGGCCTCGATGGTCTCCGCGGTTGCGGCAACGGGCTCGGTGGCGTCGGCAGCCTCGGTGACCGGGGTGGCGTCCGCGACCGGCTGCGGCGCGGTCTCCGCTGCGGTGGCCTCGGTCTCAGGCTCGACGACGGGCTCGACGACCGACTCGACCGGGGCCTCGACGGCCTGGTCCACGACCGGCGCGGCCTCCTGCGGCTGCTCGCCCTCGGCGGGCTCGACAACGGGCTCGGCAGCGACCTCGACGGCAGCCTCGACGGGCTCGACGACGGCCTGGCCGGAGGGCATCTCGCCCGTACCGGCGGCGGTCTCGGCGACCGCCTCGACGACCGTTTCGACGACGGGCTCGACGACCGCCTCCGGCACGGGCGCCACGGCCTCGGCAGGCTCGCCGGTCTCGACCGCTCCAGCGGCCTCGACGGGCGGGGCGGCCTGGACCGGCTCCTCGGCCGGCTCCTCGGCCGCTATGGGAGCGGGCTGCTGCGGGGCGGCCTCCTCGGCCACCGGGGCCTGCGCGGCCGCCGCGACCGGAGGCAGACCGGTGGGCGCGGCGAGGAATGCGGAGATGCGCCGCGGCGGGCCGGCCGGGGCGGGGGCCTCGGTCTGCTCCGCGGGCGCGGCCTGCGCGGCGGCCTCGACGCCAACCTCGGCGACGGGCTCGACGGCGATCTCGACCGGCACCTCTGCGGGCGCCGTCACCACGGCCCCGGCGAGGGGCGTGCCGCTCGGGTCGGCGACCGGCTGGCCGGACTCCGCCGGGACCGGCTCGGCCACGGCGGCCGGCGCCGCGTCCACCACGGCCTCGGCGACGACGACGGCCTCCGGCAGTTCGACGACCTCGATCACCTCGATCGCCCCGACCGTCTCGACGGCCAGCTGGGCCTCGACCGGGTGCGAGGCCAGCGGCACCTGCTGGAACTCCTGGGCCTCCGTCGCGGGAACCACGGGCGCCACCGAAGGCGCGGGCGCTGCCGGAACGGCCTGCGGCGCGGCGGCCGGCGCCGGGGCGACGGCCTCGGCCATCGGCGGCCGGCCGACCACCGGGATGCCGTGCGCGGGCGTGCCGCCCTGCGACGGGCCGCGGTCGGCGAGCGAGCGCACCGGGACCTGGCCGGTCATCAGCGACGGGTCCGGGATCGGCGGGCCTGCGTGCAGCGGGCGGCGCGGCGGCTGAGCGGCCGTCATCGCCTCCGTGGCCTGCGGGTGCGCCGGGGCGGCGTGGAACGGCTGCTGCGCCTGCTCGGTGCCGAGCGCCGGCGGCTCCAGCGGCGGCCACGAAGGCTCGACCGGCGTGCCGTCCTGCTGCGGGGCGAGCGGCGTCTGCTCGGTCGGGAGGGGCGCCAGCGGCTCGCCCCAGGAGCCCTGCGGACCGGGCATCAGCAGGACGTCGTCCTCGTCGTCCTGGTCGAGGAAGTGGAAGGCCGGACGCGGGGCGCCCGGGTCGATTCCCCAGCCCTCACCGGGCACACCGGGAGCCGGTGCGCCGGGAGCCGACAGGCCGGGGGCCGGTACGGCGAAGCCGGACGCGCCCAGCGGCTGGCCCTGCGGCGGGATGACACCCGCGCCGGGGGGCATCGCACCACCGGCCGGGCCGTGGCCCGGCGCCGTCGGGTTCGGGATCACGCCGCCGTCCGTCGCGACGCCCTGGAGGGGTGCAACGCCCGCGACGCCCTCCGGTCCGCCGAGCGTGTCCGGCCCGGCGTTCAGGTGCTCCGGCAATCCCTCGCCCGGGACGTGGCCGCCATCGGTCATTGTCAAACGCTCCTTCCAGGCCGCTGCCGCGCCCTTGGCGACACGATCACCGACCGCAGCACCCATCCGCACGGGCCGGGCCTGCACCGGCCCGTCCCTCAACCACACGCGGCCGCCGCGCCGAGGCGCTGCGGCCCAAGTCTTTCCGGCGCACTGCGGCACCCCGGCCTGCGCACCGCCCACACCGGGCGGTGCACCATCTGAAACAACGACAACCCGGAGCAACCGGCACGACCGCACCGGACCCTACGGCATTCTCCAGGTCCGGCACGCGGCCCGTCGAATTGCCCACACTCCGAGCAAAACCGGATTGCACCACGTCAAAAAGGCGACAAACCGACTGAATCGGGTGGGTCGCCGACCGCCGCAGCCGCCCAGGACGCCACACTACCGGCCCAGCACGGTCACCTCTCGAATCGGTGTCCGGATGCGACCTGGATCACCGCCCGGCCCCACCACGACCCCTCAGCAGCACAGCGCGGGACCAGAATGCGCCCGGCGGATCAGGCCGAATCCACAGGACGCACCCCGCTCCTTCACGCGATCTGCTCACCCCAGAGCAGCAGCACGCCGGTTCCACCCGCCCCCAGAACCAGCCCGCCACCGGCGCCACCGGCGGCCGACAGCGGAGTGGACTGCAGCAGCACACCGTCCGCCCGGTAGCCGGCCTCGGCGATCGCCCGGTGGATCTGCTCCCCCTCCGCGAGGGTCCGGGGCACCGCGACGAACCGCTCAGGACGGCGGGCCAGCACCGCGCGCACCACGTCGAGGCCGCCGGACTCCACCACCGCCACGTCCGGCTCGGGCAGGCCGCCCAGCACCTCGGGGCCCTGCCCGTGCACGGTCTCCACCTCGACGCCGTACCGGCGCGCGTTCACCGCCAACCCGGCGCAGGCCGAGCGGGACGCCTCGACCGCGACCACGGCGGCGCCGAAGCGGGCCGCCTCCACCGCGAGGGCGCCGCTGCCCGCGCCGACCGACCAGACCAGATCCCCCGGACGAGCACCCAGACGGGCCAGCACCAGGGCGCGCACGTGCGCGGGGAGCGCCTCCGATGCGCCGGGCTCGTCCCCCGCGCGCCCGGCGCCCGCGTAGGCGTCACCGGGGAGCGCCCAGCCGCGGTCCGCGCCGGGGAAGCCGACCGGGCGCCCTGCCAGCCAGCCGGCCTCCGTGTCGACCCCGCCGGCCTGGGGACCGCCGTGGCCGCCGATCACCAGCACCACGTTGGGGTCGCGCCACACGTGGTCGGCGATCCGGTCGGAGGTGAGGACGGTGACGTCCTCGTCCGGGGTGCCCAGGGCCTCGCAGACCACGAAGGTCCGGTGCACCCCGCGCAGCATGAGGGCCAGTTCGCTCGGCCCCGCGCCGGGCGCGGTCAGCACCGCGACCTTGGGGTGGGCCCGGCAGATGTTGGCCGCGCGGCGCAGCCGTCCGCCGTGGGCGCTGACCACCTGGGCGTCCTCCCAGGGCATGCCGGCCCGGGCGAAGGCGGCGGCGACCGAGGAGACGGCGGGCAGGACCTCCAGTTCGAGGCCGTACTCGGGGCGGCGCAGCGCGCGCACGACGCCGAAGAAGCCCGGGTCGCCCTCGGCGACCACGACGGCGGCGCCGCGGTGCTCGGCGATCCGCCGGGCGGCCTGCCGGACGTTGCCGAGGGTGATCCGCTCGGCGGCGTCCGGCACCGGGAGGGCGTTCAGTTGGTAGGGGGCACCGGCCACCAGGGTCGCTGCGGCGAGGGCCGCGCCGGCGGCCTCGGTCAGCGGCGTGCCGTCCCACCCGATGACCGTGATCCGGTCAGCCATCTGCGGCCGTTCTCCCTCGACTCGGTGCGCGGACCGGCCTGCGACCCGGGGTGTCCCTGTGGTGTCACCCGGTGTGCGACTCGGTGCGCCGACAAACCGCGCCGGTGTGCGGCGCCGGTGCAGAGGCTACCGGGTGTGATCCCCTCGGCGCCGACATCTCGTACACATGTCCGTGACGAGCCGCCGGCGGGTGAGCGGCACGAACGGCTCGGACGGTACAGGCGGCTCGCGCGATCGGGGCGGCTCAGTCGCGCAGCACGTAGCGCTGGTCGCCGTGCCAGCCGCCCCGCTGCGGCTCGGGCTCGGGCGCGTCCAGGTCCTCCGGGAGCAGGCTCCACAGGATGAGGTCGCTGCGGCTCTCCACCGCGGCCTCGCCGGACCCGCCGGACTCGCCCCGGACTATCCAGGCGCTGCGCAGCACGCCCTCGCTGATGCCGCCGATCTTCTGGGCGACCTGCTGGGCGGCGGTGTTCCCGGCGGCGGTGCGCAGCTCCAGACGCAGGAAGTCGCGGTCCTCGAACAGCCACTGGCTGACGCCGAGGACGGCCTCGGGCGCGTAGCCCTCGCCGCGGGCCCAGGAGGCGGTGACGTAGGAGATCTCGGTGCTGCGCAGGCGCCAGTCGGTGTTGCGCAGTTCGACCAGGCCGACCAGGCGCTGGGTGAGGTGCTCGGTGACGGCGAAGACGATGCCGCGGCCGGCGGCCCGGTGGGCGGGGGCGAGGGTGCGGGCGAGTTCGGTCGCGTACGCCTCGGTGAAGGGGTGCGGCAGATCGGTCCAGGCCAGGACGAGTTCGTCCGCCATCATCGTGGCCAGGCCGGGCGCGTCGTCCTCCGCAAGGGGCCGCAGCAGAAGCCGTTCGGTGCTGATGGCGGTCTCGGGGAAGCTCGCTGCCATGCCGTCTCTCCTCGCCGGGTCGTGAACACAACACCGTACGCCCCCGCCGTGCCCCGGGTGTCACGCGGTGCGCCGCCCGCACGACGGTACGTCAGAACGCCGCCGACCAGGGCGCCCCGGGTGCATCCTGCCCGACCGGGCCCCCGCCGAGGTGCGGCGGGGGCCGGTCGGGATCAGGGCGTGGATCGGACCGCGGCTCAGAAGGCCGGGATGACCGAGCCCTGGAAGGTGTCGTCGATGTACTTCTTGACCTCGTCGGAGTGCAGCAGCTCGGCCAGCTTCTTCACGCGCGGGTCGTTCTCCTTGCCCTTCTTCACGGCGAGGATGTTGGCGTACGGGTTGCCCTCGGCCTTCTCCAGCACCAGCGCGTCGGTGGCGGGCTTCAGGCCGGAGTCGAGCGCGTAGTTGCCGTTGATGACGGCGGCGTCGAGGTCGGCGATGGAGCGGGGCAGCTGGGCGGCCTCCAGCTCCTTCCACTTGAGGTTCTTCGGGTTGCCCGTCACGTCGGCCGGGGTGGCGGCGGTGGTGACGCCGTCCTTCAGCGTGATGAGCTTGTTGTCGGCGAGCAGCTTGAGCGCGCGGCCCTCGTTGGTGGCGTCGTTGGGCAGGCCGACGGTGGCGCCGTCCGGCAGGTCGGCGATCGACTTGACCTTCTTGGAGTAGACGCCGAGCGGCTCCAGGTGCACGGGCTCGACCGAGACGATGTCGGTGCCGTGCTTCTTGTTGAAGTCCTCCAGGTACGGGACGTGCTGGAAGTAGTTCGCGTCGGCCGAACCGTCCTGCACCGCCGTGTTGGGGGTCACGTAGTCGGTGACCTCCTTGATGTCGAGCTTGAGGCCCGCCTTGGCCGCGAGGTTGTCCTTGACGTACTTGAGGATCTGCCCGTGCGGGGTGGGGCTGGCGATGACCTTGAGCGGCGCGTTCGGGTCCGAGGAGGAGGACCCGGAGCTGCCGCACGCGGCCAGCGAGAGGGCGATGCCGGCGGTGGCGAGGATGCTGGTGAACTTCAGGGCGTTGCGCACGAAAAGTGCCTTTCTGCGTGATACGGGGAGCCGTGGTCCGGTGTCGGACCCGGGAGGTCTAGGGGGCGACGAGGTCCTCGTCGGGGGCGGCCGGCGCGCGGCCCAGCAGGCGGGTCCGGCCGCCGGTGCCGCCGCGGTTGGCGAGGCGCCGGACGGCGAAGTCGCCGATCAGCTGGACGGCGGTGACGAGGATCACCAGCTCGGCCACGATGACCCACATGAAGGCGGTCTCGAAGCGCTGGTAGCCGTAGTTGACGGCGAGCGTGCCGAGGCCGCCGCCGCCGACCGTGCCGGCCATCGCGGAGTAGCTGATCAGCGTGATGATCGTGGTGGTCACCGAGGCGGCGATGCCGGGCAGCGCCTCCGGGAGCAGCGTCTTGCGGACGATCGTCCAGGTGCTGCCGCCCATCGCCTGGACGGCCTCGACCAGGCCGCGGTCGACCTCGCGGACGGAGGTCTCGACCAGGCGGGCGAAGAACGGGATGGCGCCGATGGTGAGCGGCACGGTCGCCGCCTGCCAGCCGATGGAGGTGCCGACCAGCCAGCGGGTGAAGGAGATCAGCGCGATCATCAGGATGATGAACGGCACCGAGCGGGCGATGTTCACCACGAAGGCGATCGACTTGTTGACGGCCCGGTTCGCCAGCAGCCCGCCCTTGTCGGTCAGCACCAGCAGGATGCCCAGCGGCAGGCCGAGCAGCACGGTGACGGCCGTGGAGACGCCGACCATCTGGAAGGTCTCCTGCGTGGCGGGCCCCATCAGGGCCCACATCTGGTCCCAGGTCATGCCACCGCTCCGTCCACCGCGCCCAGTACGTCCACCTGCAGGCCCTGCTCGCGCAGGTAGCCGATCGGCACCACGTTGTCCTGGTGGCCGCCGGAGAGCTCGACCCGCATCCGGCCGACCATCCGGCCGGCGATGGTCTCCACCGCGGCGCCGAGGATGTTGATGTCGATCTGGTAGGTGCGGGCCAGCTGGGAGACGAAGGGCTGGGCCGAGGAGTCGCCCTGGAAGGTGATCTCCAGCACGGTCGAGCCGGGGTGGCCGGTGCCGAACTCGCTGAGCGGGAACAGCTCGCGGGCCAGCTCGGAGCCGGGCTCGGCCAGCAGGTCGGTCAGCCTGCCGGACTCGACCACCCGGCCGCCGCGCATCAGGGCCGCGGAGTCGCAGACGGACTTGATGACGTCCATCTCGTGGGTGATCAGCAGGACGGTGAGGCCGAGCTGCTGGTTGAGGTCGCGCAGCAGCTTGAGGATCGAACGGGTGGTCTCCGGGTCGAGCGCCGAGGTGGCCTCGTCGGAGAGCAGCACCTTGGGGTCGCCGGCCAGGGCCCGGGCGATGCCGACGCGCTGCTTCTGGCCGCCGGAGAGCTGGTTGGGGTAGCTGCGGGCCTTGTCGCCGAGGCCGACCAGGTCGAGCAGTTCGGCGGCCTTGCGGCGGCGCTGGGTGCGGTCCAGTCCGATGATCTCCAGCGGGAGCTCGACGTTCTGCTGGACGGTCCGCGAGGAGAGCAGGTTGAAGTGCTGGAAGACCATGCCGATCCGGCGCCGCGCCTCCCGCAGGTCCCGGCCGGCCCGGTTCTCGCCGCCGGACAGCGCGGTCAGCTCGACCCCGTCCACCGTGACGGTGCCGGAGGTCGGACGCTCCAGCATGTTCACGCAGCGGATGAGGGTGGACTTGCCGGCGCCGCTGGTGCCGACGACTCCGTAGACCTCGCCAGGGCGGACGTGCAGGTCGACGCCGGCGAGGGCGCTCACCTCGCGGCCTCGGGAGCGGTAGACCTTCGTGAGGTCCGTGGTGGTGATCACAGCTGCTTCCGTGGGTCGGGGGCGGGCGGCGGGCGGCCGCCCGACCGGGGTGCGGTCGGCGACGTGCACGGCGCTTCGCCAGGGGGATCCGGACCTGCCACCTCTTGATCGTGGCCGCTGCGCGGCCGGGCCGCGCGACGGCGTGGCCCTTACGAGTCATCGGGCGCGAGTCACGGGCACGAGTCGTCGTGGACGACCACCCGCCCATGGGTGGGCAGGCGGGGAGAAGGGGTGTGGCAGGCTGGGCGCGCTCGCACGGACGGGAACGACGCCGGGTCTCGCTTCGGGGCGCGAGGTGGGGGCACCCTCAACCGGGTGCCGGGGGCGGTGGCCCTCAGCGGTGACACATTCGACGGCACATGGCGCGCTCACCTGCCGGCAGGGTGCCGGTGGGGGTCCATTTCGTCGTCGCAGTCATGTGAGCCAGTAAATCAGATGGGTCGATTTGGACCCAATTACTTGGATGTGATGTCCGCAATGCGGACACCCGGCGCCGCCACCAGCGACGATACGGCTCGGCGCCGCCACCGGAGTGTCCGGATGGTGGCGGCGCCGTGCGGGCCGGAACGGGCGGAGGGCTCAGGCGGTCGCGGCGAGCGACACCACGGCGGGCTTCTCCAGGTGCACCAGGCTGAGCCGGTCGGTGACCGGCTCGACCGCGGACTGGCGGTAGCCCAGGCGGGTGTACAGCCGCAGGTTGCCGAGGCTGCGGTGGCCGGTGAACAGGCGGTAGGAGGTCACCGGACGGCCGTCCTCGGCGAGGCGGCGCTCCAGCGCGTCCAGCAGCCGGCCGCCCAGGCCGTGCCGCTGCATCCTCGGGTGGACGACCAGGCGCCCTATCCGGCCGACGCCCTCGGCGTCGACGTGACCACGGACGGTGCCGACCACCTCGTCGCCCAGCCGGGCGACCAGGACGTACTGCCCGGACAGTTCGGCGCGCAGGCTCTCCAGGCTCTGCGTCAGGGGCTCGATCGCCCAGTCGCCGTACAGCTCCGCCTCGGGCTGGTAGCCGAGGTACTGGAGCTTGAGGATCTGCTCCGCGTCCTCGGCGTCCGCCGCCGAGATGATCACGCTCATGCCCATGTGCTGGGGCCTCCCCATCGTCGTGCCCGGCGCGCAAACGTGAGGGTGCCGCACCGGATGTCCTGCCGGAGATGTCCCGGCCGGGGATCTGCCCTGACCGGGGGTGGCGCACGAACGTACCAGCCGCGCGGCCCGGAAGTGCCCGGGTCGACGGCGACGCGCTCACGCTCAGTATCCGAGCGATCGCGGCACCGTCAAGAGCTACGTTCGCCAGCGCTCTACCCGCGTGTCAGCTGCTCTCAACCTTCCGGGCGTTCGACGTGGCGAGGGTCACGCGGGGGCGGGGCGGGTGGTGGGGCGGCTGGTGGGCGCCGCGCGTGGGGCGTGGCCGGGGGCGGCGACGGCTCGACGTGGCGAGGGTCACCCGGGGGGGCGGAGGTCGGTGGCGGTGGCCGATGGCGGCGGCCGGGCGTGCGGAACGCCACCCGGGCGGAGTCGCCTCCGGGGTGATCCGCATGCGGAGCGTCACCAGCGGCTCACGGGTACCGCTCGGCATGGAGGAGGATCCGCAGGCAGGCGAGGCAGCGGGAGCGGGTCGGCCCGATCGAGCCGCGCGGCATGCCGAGGCGTTCGGAGAGCTCCCGGTAGGTCGGCGGCGGATCCTCGGCGAGGGCGGCGACCAGCTCGGGGCAGCGGCCCGGCAGGCCGGCCACGGTCTCGCGGACCACGCGGCGGCGGCGTTCGGCGAGGAAGACGTCCTCGGCGGAGGGGACGGGCGGAAGGGTAGTGCACACACCGTGCATGACGGGCCGGGGCGGGCCGGGTTACGCCCGACCGGGGGTGCGGACGCCGGAGGGGCGCGACGGTCGGACCGTCACGCCCCTCCCCCGCAGACCGGCGGTCAGCCCTGGATCCACTCCTGCTGCCGCGCCAGGTCCGCCTTCACCTCGGCGAGCTGGACCGCCACCGCCGACGGCGCGGTGCCGCCGCGCCCGTTGCGCGAGGCGATGGCGCCGTGCACGCTGAGCACCGACCGGACCTCGGGCGTCAGGTGCACCGAGATCGCCGCGAACTGCTCGTCCGTCAGGTCGGACAGCTCGATGCCCTCGGCCTCGCAGACCTTGACGCAGGCGCCGGCCACCTCGTGCGCGACCCGGAACGGCACGCCCTGCCTGACCAGCCACTCGGCGATGTCGGTGGCGAGCGAGAAGCCGGCCGGGGCCAGCTCCTCCAGCCGCTCCCGGTGCACGGTGAGGGTGGCCATCATCCCGGTGAACGCGGGCAGCAGCACCTCCAGCGTGTCGCAGGAGTCGAACACCGGCTCCTTGTCCTCCTGGAGGTCCCGGTTGTAGGCGAGCGGCAGGGCCTTGAGGGTGGCCAGCAGGCCGGTCAGGTTGCCGATCAGCCGGCCGGACTTGCCCCGGGCGAGCTCGGCGATGTCCGGGTTCTTCTTCTGCGGCATGATCGAGGAACCGGTGGAGAAGGCGTCGTGCAGCGTGATGAAGCCGAACTCCTTGGTGTTCCAGATGATCACCTCCTCCGCGATCCGGGAGAGGTTGATGCCGATCATCGCGGTCACGAACGCGAACTCGGCGACGAAGTCGCGCGAGGCCGTGCCGTCGATGGAGTTGCCGACCGAGCCGCCCTCGAAGCCGAGGTCGGCGGCGACGGCCTGCGGGTCGAGGCCGAGCGAGGAACCGGCCAGCGCCCCGGAGCCGTACGGGGAGACGGCGGTGCGGACGTCCCACTGGCGCAGCCGCTCGGCGTCCCGGCCGAGGGCCTGCACGTGCGCGAGGACGTGGTGGGCGAAGAGGACGGGCTGGGCGTGCTGGAGGTGCGTGCGGCCCGGCATCGCGGTGTCCGGGTGCGCCTCGGCGAGGCCGACCAGGGCGTGCTGGAGGTCGAGCACCAGGGCGCCGATGGTCTTGGCGTGGTCCCGCAGGTACATCCGGAACAGGGTGGCGATCTGGTCGTTGCGCGAGCGCCCGGCCCGCAGCTTGCCGCCGAGGTCGGCGCCGAGGCGCTCCAGCAGGCCGCGCTCCAGGGCGGTGTGCACGTCCTCGTCGGCGACGGTCCCGGTGAAGGTGCCCGCCTGGACGTCGGCGAGCAGCTGGTCGAGGCCGGCCAGCATCGCGGCGAGCTCGTCGTCGGAGAGCAGGCCGGCCTTGTGCAGGACCCGGGCGTGGGCCTTGGAGCCGGCGATGTCGTACGGCGCGAGGCGCCAGTCGAAGTGGACCGAGGCGGAGAGCCTGGCCAGCGCCTCGGACGGGCCGTCGGCGAAGCGCGCGCCCCAGAGGCGGACGTCGGCGGTCTGGTCGGCGTGCTGGTCGGCGGACATCGCGTGGGCTCCTGACGGGGAAGGGGGGTGGGGACGGGAGGGATCAGGCGAGGTCGCGGCGGGCGGCGAGCTTCGAGGACATCCCGAAGATCTCGATGAAGCCCTTGGACATCGACTGGTCGAAGGTGTCGCCGGTGTCGTAGGTGGCGAGGTTGAAGTCGTACAGCGACTGGTCGGACTTGCGGCCGTTGACCACGGCCCGGCCGCCGTGCAGGACCATCCGGATCTCGCCGGTGACGTGCTGGTTGGCCTCGTTCACGAAGCCGTCCAGCGCGCGCTTGAGCGGGGAGAACCAGAGGCCGTCGTAGACGAGTTCGGCCCAGCGCTGCTCCACCTGCCGCTTGTAGCGGGCGAGTTCGCGCTCGACGGTGACGTTCTCCAGGGCCTGGTGGGCGGTGATCAGGGCGATCGCGCCGGGGGCCTCGTAGATCTCCCGGGACTTGATGCCGACCAGCCGGTCCTCGACCATGTCCAGCCGGCCGATGCCCTGGGCGCCGGCCCGCTTGTTCAGCTCCTCGATGGCCTGGAGGACGGTGACCTTGCGGCCGTCGATCGCCACCGGGACGCCGGCGTCGAAGGTGATGACCACCTCGTCGGCCTCGCGCGGGGCGGCCGGGTCCTGGGTGTAGTCGTAGACGTCCTCGATCGGGGCGTTCCAGATGTCCTCCAGGAAGCCGGTCTCGACGGCCCGGCCGAAGACGTTCTGGTCGATCGAGTACGGGGACTTCTTGGTGGTGGCGATCGGCAGGCCCTTGGCCTCGGCGAAGGCGATCGCCTTGTCCCGGGTCATCGCGTAGTCGCGCACCGGGGCGATGCACTTCAGGCCGGGGGCCAGGGAGTTGATGCCGACCTCGAACCGGACCTGGTCGTTGCCCTTGCCGGTGCAGCCGTGCGCGACGGTGGTGGCGCCGTGCTTGCGGGCGGCGGCGGCCAGGTGCTTGACGATGACCGGCCGGGACAGCGCGGAGACCAGCGGGTACTGGCCCTGGTAGAGCGCGTTGGCCTTGATCGCCGGGAGGCAGTACTCGTCGGCGAACTCGTCGCGGGCGTCCGCGACCTCGGCCTCGACGGCGCCGCAGTCCAGCGCGCGCTGGCGGATCGCCTCCAGGTCCTCGCCGCCCTGGCCGACGTCGACGGCGACGGCGATGACCTCGGCGCCCGTCTCCTCGGCGATCCAGCCGATGCAGACGGAGGTGTCCAGTCCGCCCGAGTAGGCGAGTACGACGCGCTCGGCCACGGCTTTCTCCTTACAGCTCTACGTACAGGGTTTCCGTACAGGTTTACGGCGACAGGCATAAGTATGCACTAGTCCGTATGAAACACAAAACCCCGGCCGGGGAAGTTCTCCACCGGTCGGGGTTTCGTGTCGTGTCGCGTCGTTGTGCGTCGTGGCGCGTCGGGGTCTCGCGTCGTGGCGCGCTACTGCGCCTTCGCCTGGGCGAGTTGCATGAGGTGGTCGGCGAGCGCCTGGCCGCCCGCCGGGTCCCGGCTGATCAGCAGGACGGTGTCGTCACCGGCGATGGTGCCGATGATCTCGAACACCTCCGCCTGGTCGATCGCCGAGGCGAGGAACTGCGCGGCCCCCGGAGGGGTGCGCAGCACCACCAGGTTGCCGGATGCCGTCGCAGAGACCATCAGCTCGCCGGCCAGCCGGGCCATCCGGCCCTCGCTGGCCGACTCGCCCATCGGCGCCCGCGGCGTGCGGTCGCCGCCCTCCGCCGGGACGGCGTAGATCAGCGCGCCGTCCCGGTTGCGGATCTTGACCGCGCCCAGCTCGTCCAGGTCCCGGGAGAGGGTCGCCTGGGTGACCACGAGTCCGTCGTCGGCGAGCAGCTTGGCGAGCTGGCTCTGCGAGCGCACGGGCTGGCGGGTGAGCAGGTCCACGATCCGCCGGTGCCGCGCGGTGCGGGTCTGCGGCACCTGCGGCGACGGGCCTGCGGCGGACGGGCCGGAGTGGGAAACGGTCATGTGGTTATTCTCCCGGACAACGGTCAGCTCGCATCGGCCGGGGCGCCCTCGCGCACCGCCCGCAGGACGCCCGGCAGAGCGGCGAGGAAGGCGTCCGCCTCCTGCTCGGTCAGCACCAGCGGCGGGGCCAGCCGGACGGCGTCCGGGACGGCCGCGTTGACCAGGAAGCCCGCCTCCTGCGCGGCGGCCTGCACCTGTACCGACACCGGCTCGGTGAGCACGATGCCGAGCAGCAGTCCGGCGCCGCGCACGTGCGAGACCAGCGGGTCGCCGATCGCCTCGACGCCCTGGCGCAGCCGCTCGCCAAGCTTGCGGACGTGCTCCAGCAGGCCCTCGGACTCGATGGTGTCCAGCACCGCGAGCCCGGCTGCCGCGGCCACCGGGTTGCCGCCGAAGGTGGTGCCGTGCTGGCCCGGGGTGAGCAGTTCGGCGGCCTCGCCGAAGGCCAGCACCGCGCCCATCGGCAGCCCGCCGCCGAGCGCCTTGGCGAGGGTGACGACGTCCGGCTCGACGCCCTCGACGGCCTGGTGGGCGTACCAGTACCCGGTGCGGCCGACGCCGGTCTGGATCTCGTCCAGGATCAGCAGGGTGCCCGTCGCCCGGGTGATCTCGCGGGCCGCCCTCAGGTAGCCCTCGGGCAGCGGGATGGCGCCGTTCTCGCCCTGGATCGGCTCCAGGAAGACCGCCGCGGTCTCGGTGGTGACGGCCGCGCGCAGCGCCTCGACGTCGCCGAACGGGACGTGCGTGACGTCGCCGGGCAGCGGGCGGAACGGCTCCTGCTTGGTCGGCTGGCCGGTGAGCGCGAGGGCGCCCATCGTCCGGCCGTGGAAGGCGCCCTGGAGGGCGACCAGGTGGGTGCGGCCGGTCCGGCGGCTGATCTTGAACGCGGCCTCGTTGGCCTCGGCGCCGGAGTTGCAGAAGAACACCCGGCCGCCCTGCCGGCCGTCCAGCCGCAGCAGCCGCTCGGCGAGGGCGATGGTCGGCTCAGCCATGAAGAGGTTGGAGACGTGGCCCAGGGTGGCGATCTGCCGGCTGACCGCCTCGACGACCGCCGGGTGGGCGGTGCCGAGGGCGTTGACGGCGATGCCGCCGAGCAGGTCGGTGTACTCCTTGCCGTCGGCGTCCCAGAGCTTGGCGCCCGCACCGCGCACCAGCGCGATCCGCGGGGTGCCGTAGTTGTCGGTGAAGGCGTGCTGCCACCGGCCGGTCAGTTGCTCGTTCGCGGTCATGCCAGTCCCCCGGTCACGGTCTGTTCGTCGTCCGGCACGACCATCGTGCCGATGCCCTCGTCGGTGAAGATCTCCAGCAGCAGGCTGTGCTGCACCCGGCCATCCAGGACGCGGGCGGTGCCCACCCCGGAGCGGACGGCGCGCAGGCAGCCCTCCATCTTGGGGAGCATGCCGCTGGCCAGGCTCGGCAGCAGCTCCTCCAGCTCGCTCGCGGCGAGCTGGCTGATCACGTCGTCGGAGTTCGGCCAGTCCGCGTAGAGGCCCTCGACGTCGGTCAGGACCACCAGCATCTCGGCGCCCAGCGAGACCGCCAGGGCGGCCGCGGCGGTGTCGGCGTTGATGTTGTAGACGTGGCCGTCGGCGCCGCGCGCGATCGAGGAGATGACCGGGATCCGGCCGTCGGCGATCAGCGCCTTCACGGCGCCGGCCTCGATGTTGACGATGTCGCCGACCAGGCCGATGTCGACCTGCTCGCCGTCCACCACCGCGTACCGCTTGACCGCCGTCATGGTGTGCGCGTCCTCGCCGGTCATGCCGACGGCGAACGGGCCGTGCTCGTTGAGCAGGCCGACCAGTTCGCGCTGCACCTGGCCGGCCAGCACCATCCGGACCACGTCCATGGTCTCGGGGGTGGTGACCCGCAGGCCGTTGGTGAAGCTGGACTCCAGGCCGAGCCGCTCCAGCTGGGCGCTGATCTGCGGGCCGCCGCCGTGCACCACGACGGGGTGCAGGCCGGCGTAGCGCAGGAAGACGACGTCCTGGGCGAAGGCCGACTTGAGGCTCTCGTCCACCATGGCGTTGCCGCCGAACTTGATCACGACGGTCTTGCCGTGGAAGCGCTCCAGCCACGGCAGCGCCTCGATCAGCGTCATCGCCTTGGGCAACGCGGTGTTGTTGCGGGCCTGTTCGCCCTTGGGTGCGATCTTCACGGGTGTCCCTCGTCCGAACGGGTGTCGCGCATCGGGTGTCGCGGATCAGGTGTCGCGCATCGGTGGCGCGCGTCACCTGTCGGGCATCAGGTCGAGTAGGCGCTGTTCTCGTGGACGTAGTCGGCGGTGAGGTCGTTGGTCCACAACGAGGCGCTCGCCGTACCGGCGTTGAGGTTCGCGGTGATGACGACCTCGCGGCCGGCCATGTCCACCAGGGTGCGGTCCTCGCCGACGCTGCCGTCCTTGCAGACCCAGACGCCGTTGATGGCCACGTCCAGCCGGTCCGGCTCGAAGGCGGCGTCGGTGGTGCCGATCGCGGCCAGCACCCGGCCCCAGTTGGGGTCCTCGCCGTGGATCGCGCACTTGAGCAGGTTGTTTCGGCTGATCGTCCGGGCGACGTCGACGGCCTCCTGCTCGGTGGCGGCGCCGGTGACGTCGATCCGGATGTCCTTGCTGGCGCCCTCGGCGTCGGCGATCAGCTGGCGGGCCAGGTCGGCGCTGACGGTGCGGACCGCCTCGGCAAACTCGGCCTCGTCCGGGACGACGCCGGAGGCGGCCGAGGCCAGCAGCAGCACGGTGTCGTTGGTGGACATGCAGCCGTCGGAGTCGATCCGGTCGAAGGTGGTGCGGGTGGCGCCGCGCAGCGCGGTGTCCAGGGCGGCGGAGTCCAGGTCGGCGTCGGTGGTGATCACGACCAGCATGGTGGCCAGGCTCGGGGCGAGCATGCCCGCGCCCTTGGCCATGCCGCCGACCGTCCAGCCCGCCGGGCTGGTGACCTGGGCGGTCTTGTGCACGGTGTCGGTGGTCTTGATGGCGATCGCGGCGGCCTCGCCGCCGGTCGCGCTCAGCTCCCGGGCGGCCAGCGCGACGCCGGGCAGCAGGACGTCCATCGGGAGACGCTCGCCGATCAGGCCGGTGGAGGCGACGGCGACCTCGCCGGCGTTGAGCTCCAGCTCCTCGGCGACCTTCTCCGCGGTGGTGTGGGTGTCCTGGAAGCCGAGCGGGCCGGTGCAGGCGTTGGCGCCGCCGGAGTTGAGGACCACGGCGGACACCTGGCCGCCCTTGAGGACCTGCTCGGACCAGACGACCGGCGCGGCCTTGACCCGGTTGGCGGTGAAGACGCCGGCGGCGGCGAGCGCGGGGCCGTCGTTGACCACCAGGGCGAGGTCCGGGGTGCCGGAGGCCTTGATGCCGGCGGTCACGCCGGCGGCCCGGAAGCCCTTGGCGGCCGTCACGCCCACGTTCGTACTGTTGCTCACGGTGCGACTCCGTTCACGGGAAGGCCCAGCTCCTCGGGCAGGCCCAGGGCGATGTTCATGCTCTGCACCGCGCCGCCCGCGGTGCCCTTCACGAGGTTGTCGATCGCGCTGATCGCGATGATCCGCCCGGCGGTGGCGTCCAGCGCGACCTGGACGAGGGCGGTGTTGGCGCCGTAGACGCTGCTGGTCTGCGGCCACTGCCCCTCGGGCAGCAGGTGGACGAACGGCTCGTCCGCGAACGCCTCGGCGTAGGCGGCGCGCAGGCTCTCGGCAGTCACGCCGGGCCGCGCCTTGGCGGAGCAGGTGGCGAGGATGCCGCGCGGCAGCGGGACGAGGGTCGGCGTGAAGGAGACGGTGACGGGCTCGCCCGCGACCGGGGTGAGGTTCTGCACCATCTCCGGGGTGTGCCGGTGCACGCCGCCGACGCCGTACGGGCTGACGTTGCCCATGACCTCGCTGCCCAGCAGGTGGGTCTTGGCGGCCTTGCCCGCACCGGAGGTGCCGGAGGCGGCGACCACGACGGCCTCCGGCTCGGCGAGCCCGGCCGCGTATGCCGGGAACAGCGCCAGGGACACGGCCGTCGGGTAGCAGCCGGGCACGGCGATCCGGTTGCTGCCCTTCAACGCGGCCCGGTGGCCGGGGAGTTCGGGCAGGCCGTAGGGCCAGGTGCCGGCGTGCGCGGAGCCGTAGAACTGCTCCCAGTCGGTGGCGGCGCGGAGCCGGAAGTCGGCGCCGCAGTCGACCACCAGGACGTTGTCGCCGAGCGCCTCGGCGACGGCGGCGGACTGGCCGTGCGGCAGCGCCAGGAAGACCACGTCGTGGCCGGCCAGCACCTCGGGGGTGGTGGGTTCGAGGACGCGGTCGGCGAGCGGGATCAGGTGCGGCTGGAGCGCGCCCAGCCGGGTGCCCGCGTTCGAGCCGCCGGTCAGCGCCCCGATCTCCACCTCCGGGTGGCCGAGCAGCAGACGCAGCACCTCGCCGCCCGCGTATCCGCTCGCGCCGGCGACGGCGACTCGCAATGCCATGGCGTTCCTCCTTTGTTGTGGCATGAATATACGCAGCACGGAACATTCATGCAAGGAGCTGCGGTCAGGACCCCGGAGAACGCCCGAAAACCGCCGTGCGTCCGCCCGGCCGGGCCGCCACCGGCCCGCGACCGACCCTCCCCCGACCGGGCGGACGCCGGACTACCGCTTGACCGCGCGCAGCACCACGAACTTGGGGTTGCCCGCCACCAGCTGGCAGTTCCCGAAGAGACGCCGCAGCTTGACGTGGTAACCAAGATGGCGGTTGCCGACCACCCACAGCTCCCCGCCCGGCCGCAGCGCCCGCCGGGCACCGGTGAACATCCGCCAGGCGGTGGCGTCCGTGGTGGCCTGGTGCGAGTGGAACGGCGGATTGTTCAGGACGAGGTCCACCGAGCCCGCGGGCGCCACCTCCGGCGCCAGCGCGTCGGCCGTCAGGAACTCCGCCCGGGCGTCCGGGCCCAGATTGGCGCGGAAGGTCTCCTCCGCCGAGGCCACCGCCTGATGGGACTCGTCGACGAACACCAGCTCCGCACCCGGCCCGGCCAGCGCGGCGGCCGTGCCGACCACGCCGTTGCCGCAGCCCAGGTCGACCACCCGGGCCCCGGGCGCCGGGGTCGGCAGGTGGCCGAGGAAGAAGCGGGTGCCGATGTCGAGGCGCTCGGCGCAGAACGTGCCGGCGTGGTTGACCACCGTGCGCCCGGACACCGCTCCGACGTCCGGCGGCAGCGCGTAGCGGTGCGGCCACGGGCTGGGGCCGGGATCCAGCGCCGGATCCGGGGTGCAGAAGATCAGCCGGGCCTTGCGGGCGGCGAGCGAGGTGCGGGTCGGGCCGAGGATCCGCTCGAAGAGCTGGAGCGTGGAGGTGTGGATCTCGGCGACCATGCCGGCGCCGACCACCACCGTGCCCGGGTGGACGGCGGGGGCCAGCCGGTGCAGCTGGTCCTCCAGCAGGGCCAGGCTCTTGGGCACGCGCACCAGCAGGACGTCGATCCGCTCCGGCGGGGCGTCCCGGGTGGTCATTAGCCGGGCCGGGTCGACGGTGGCGCCGGCCCGCACCAGGTTGGCCAGGGTGGCCTGCCGGCCGAGGTGGGAGTCGACGATCTGCACCGGCTCGTAGGCGGCCAGCGCGGTGGTCAACGCGCCCCAGCGGTCGCCCAGGACGACGATCCGGCGGCCGGCCAGGTCGGTCGGGGTGTCGGCGGCGCTGTCCGCCTCGCCCGCGAGGTGGCGCAGCAGGTACTCGTCGGCCGCGTCCCAGGCTCGCAGCCGCTCACGCGGGTCCTCGGGGAAGCGGGTGAGGTCGAAGGCGCCCCACGGCGTGCTGAACAGGGTCGCCGCGGCGGGCGTGATCTCGGGATTCATCGTGTTCTCAGGCTATCCGACGGCCCGACGGGGAACCGTTTCGACGGATACTGGAAGAGCCCGGCCGAGAGGGGTGAGGGCGATGGACTGGAAGCTCGAAGTCGTGGTGGTCCCGGTGTCGGACGTGGACCGCGCAAAGCTGTTCTACGAGGAGCTGGTCGGCTTCACGGTCGACCACGACACCCGGTTGCGCGACGGGGTCCGGGTCGTCCAGCTGACTCCCCCGGGCTCCACGTGCTCCATCGTGGTGGGCACCGGGGTCATCGGGGCGCCGCCCGGATCCGTGAAGGGACTGCAGCTGGTGGTACCGAACATCGACAAGGCGCACGCCGAACTCGCGGCCCGCGGCGTCGAGGTCAGCCCGGTCCAGCACTTCGAGGCGGGCAGCCGGGTGGACGGGCACGGCGAGGCGTGGAACTCCTTCGTGTTCTTCAACGACCCGGACGGCAACGGCTGGGCGGTCCAGGAGGCTCCGCAGGCGGCCCGGATGGTGCCGGAGGCGGCGTAGCAGGCGCCGCGGGCTCGGGCTCGGGCTCGGGCTCAGGCTCGGGCTCGGGCTCGGGCGGCTTGGGTAGGCTCCAGGGATGGCTGAACACGAGGGAAGCGTGCGGGTGGACAGCTGGATCTGGTCGGTCCGGCTCACCAAGACGCGGGCGCTGGCCGCCGCCGCCTGCCGGGCCGGACACGTGCGGGTGAACGGCGAGCGGGTCAAGCCGGCCCAGGCGCTGCGCCCCGGGGACGAGGTCCGGGTCCGCGAGGAGGGCTACGAGCGGGTCGTCGTGGTGCAGAAGCTCATCCGCAAGCGAGTCGGCGCGACGGTGGCGGCGGACTGCCTGATCGACAACAGCCCGCCGCGGCCGCCGCGCGAACTCGTCGCGACGGCCGGCGAGCGGGACCGGGGCGCCGGTCGCCCGACCAAGCGGGAGCGGCGCGACCTCGACCAGCTGCGCGGGCACTGATCCCCTCAGCGCGCGGTGTCGGCGCGTCCCGTCATCGCGCGGTGTCGGCGAGCACCTTGGCGAGGAAGGCCTCCAGGTTGCCCACCGTCCGGTCGAGGGGGGGGGGCGCCGGCGCGCGCCCGGGGCGGGGCGCACCCCCCCCCCCCCCCGCGCGCGCCCGCCCGCCGC
>NZ_JBHWIJ010000061.1:28808-33693 GCF_042732255.1 Kitasatospora sp. NPDC059803
GGCGCCCCCCTCGCTGCGGCCGCGGTCGCCCCCCGGTCGCGGGCCACGCCCCCCGCGCCACCACCCCCGCCCAGCCGACCCCCCCCCCCCGACCCGCGACTCGTCGGGCCTGGTCACCAGGGCGGACTTCTTCAGCCCGCGCACGTACAGCGAGCAGGCGAGGTCGGCGCAGATGTACGTGCCGACGGTGTTGCCCTCCCGCCCGGCCGCCCCGGCCCGGCGGGCGGCGAGCAGCGCGACGCCGGAGCCGGCGTGCGCGGTGATGCACAGCGAGCAGACGTTGGTCTTGGTGAGGCTGCGGCGGATCGTCGGCACCCGCAGCGTCACGCCGACCGGCTCGCCGCCGTACGACGCCACCAGGTAGGCCCGGTCGGGCGCGCCCTGGTCCCGCCAGCCGAGGAAGTCCAGGTTCTCCCAGGGCAGTTCCGCCAGGCCCCGGGGAAGGTTGAGCCGACTGGCCTCGCCCTTGGAGCAGTTGACGAAGGACGCGCGGATCTCGTTCTCGTTCAGGGGTTCCATGCCGCGGAAGCTAACACCGGCCCGCCCGCGCTGTCGTGCCAATTTCTCCCGGTACGCACCGGGGAGGGTGACGGGCTGTCAGTGGCCGAGCCTAGGGTGTTTGCGAGGCCGGTCCCGGCGTAGGAGGGAGGCGCCGGGGCCGCCTCGTGAACCGGGGCTACGGCTTGAACGCGACGCCCGCGTAGGCGGAGACGTCCTGCCAGCCTTCGGGGAGTTCGGTGGTGGGGACGTGGCCGGGGGTGGGGCGCCAGAGCGGGAGTTGGACCAGGCCGGGGCCGGCGAACTCGAAGTCGCCGAAGAAGGGTTCGACGCCGGCGCGCGGGCGCAGCACCAGGGGGGCGCTGGCGCTGCGGTAGATGCGGGTGCCTTCGGCGGCGCTCTCCCGGGAGGCGAAGTCGGGGCTGCCGTGGGAGAGGATCAGCGCGCTGCCGGGGGCGAGCGCGTCGCGCAGGGTGCGGACGATCTGCTGGGCGCCGTCCTCGTCGCGGATGAAGTGCAGCACGGCGACGAGCATCAGCGCGACCGGCCGGGACAGGTCGACGGCGGCGAGCAGGCCCGGGTGGTCGAGGATGGCGGCCGGGTCGCGCAGGTCGGCCTCGATGACCGAGGTGTGTCCGGCGGGGTGGCCGGCCAGCAGGGCGCGGGCGTGGGTGGCGACGATCGGGTCGTTGTCGACGTACACCACCCGGGCGTCCGGGGCGACCCGCTGGGCGACCTCGCTGGTGGAACCGACGGCCGGGATGCCGGTGCCGATGTCGACGAACTGGCGGATGCCCCGGCCGGCGGCGAACTCCACCGCGTCGCCGAGGAACTGCCGGTTGGTGCGGGCCAGCAGCGGCAGCGCGGGGTAGGCGGCTATGGCGGCCTGGGCGGCCTTGCGGTCGGCCTCGAAGTTGTCCTTGCCGCCCAGGTAGTAGTCGTACATCCGGGCGGTGTGCGGGATGCCGGTGTCGAGCTCGCTCGGCGGCTGCCAGTCGTCCGCTCTGGCCCAGTCCCAGTCGGTGCCGGTGGCCTCGCCGACGGCTGCGCTGTCCTCGTGCATCCTGTTCCGCCCCCCTCTGCCGTGCTCACTGCCGGAAATGGCACCGCCGCGGCGGTCGGCGGGCCCGCCCGGTACGACGGGGGTGACCCGCGTCCGGCCCGGCCACCCTCCCGTGGCGTGCGGTGCGCCGTGATCGTATCCGACGACACGCCGGTGAAACAGCGGGAGTTCAGGTTTACGCAACACCCGGGCAGTGGAGTGTGTGCACGTCAATGGCGGTACCGGGACGCTCCTCGGATCGCCGTGGGTGGCCGCCGTCCCTATGCTGACTGCCGATGACTGCCGACCGCCGCACCGTACTGCGCACCGCCGTCCAGCTGGCCGCCCTGACCGCCGCCAGCGGGTTCCTCAGCGCGTGTGCCTCCGGCACCCCGCGCCGGGCCGACGCCGGGGGGCTCGCCGTGCACCCGGGCACCCTCGACCCGCAGCACACCACCGACCCGGCCTGGAACGGCGGCGAGGGCCCGGCCTCCCCCGTGCCGTCCGCCCCGCCGGAGCCGCAGCCCACCGGGGCCGACCCGACCGCCGGTACCGACCCGGCCACCGGCGCGGAGCCGGCCGCCGGGGCCGCGACGCCGCCGACGCCCCCGCCCGCGCCTCCGACGCCGCCGGTGCTGCCGCCGCTCGCCGCCGGCACCCCGGTCGAGGTCGTGAACGGGCCGCGCACCAGCAAGTTCGTGGCGCTGACCTGCCACGGCAGCGGCGATCCGAAGCAGGCCACCGCGCTGCTGGAGGCCGCCGAGCAGCGCGGCATCAAGCTGACCGTGATGGTCGTCGGCAGCTGGCTCGACCAGCAGCCGCAGATGGCCCGCCGGATCCTGGACGCCGGCCACGAGCTGGGCAACCACACCCAGAACCACCTCGACCTGTCGACGATGACGGCCGCCCAGGTGCACGACGAGATCGCCCAGTGCGCCGAACGGCTCCAGCGGCTCACCGGCTCGATCGGCCGCTGGTTCCGCCCGTCCGCCGCGCAGTACGCCACCCGGACGGTGCGCGAGCAGGCGAAGGCGGTCGGCTACGAGCACGTGCTGTCCTTCGACGTCGACCCGCGCGACTACAACGACCCGTCGGCCGCCGAGTTGCAGCGCCGGGTGCTGAAGTCGGTGCGCGGCGGGTCGGTGGTCGCCCTGCACATGGGCCACCAGTGCACGGTGGACGCGCTGCCGGGCATCCTGGACGGCCTCGCCAAGGCGGGTCTGAAGCCGGTGACCGCCAGTCAGCTGTGCGCCTGACCGCTCTTCGGACCAGGAAAGACCGCGTCGGCCGAGGGGCCCGTTCAGCCCATCGGGTCGTCCGCCTTGTACGGGCGCATCCGCAGCGTCCGGGCGTCCGCCGCGCGGATCTCCGCGGCCCGGTTGACCAGTTCCTCCAGGTCGTCCCGCCCGGCGTGGATGAACCGGCCGTGCAGGCCGTCGAAGCGGCCGCGGGCGGCGTCCACGGTGACCGCGACCATGTACGGGATGGAGCCCCAGGTCTGCGTGTCCTTGAACATCGGCATGGCGGCGGTCATGTCGGTTTCGACCGCGCCGGGGCTGATGTCGAGGATGACGATGCCGTGGCGGGCCAGCGAGTCCGCCATGTTGTCGGAGAGCTGGAGCAGCGCGCCCTTGGAGGTGGCGTACGCGGTGTAGTGGCCGTCCGGGCGCAGGGCGAAGCCGGAGTTGAGGTTGACCACCCGGCCGCGCCGCCGGGACACCATGCCGGGCAGGACGCAGCGCAGCAGGTTGTAGGGGCCGCGCAGGTTGGTCTCGATCACCTGCCACCACTGGTTGGCGTCGGTCTCCCAGAGCGGCACCTCGGCGCGGTCGACCAGGCCGGCGTTGTTGATCAGCAGGTCGATCGGGCCGAGGTCGCGTTCGACGACCCGGACGGCCTCGCGGACGGCGCCGGCGCGGGTGACGTCGGCGGTGACGGCGACGCCGCGGGAGCCGCGCCGGGCGCACTCCTTGAGGGTGTCGGTCAGCGTCCCGTGGGTGCGGCCGACCAGGCCGACGGCCATGCCCTCGGCGGCCAGGCCGATGGCGATCTCCCGGCCGATTCCCCGGCCCGCGCCGGTGATCAGGGCGACCTGTCCTGTGAGCGATCCCGTCGGCACCGTGTGCTCCCTTCCCGTCCCCGGCCCCCGTCTGCGGCATTCTCCCGGCCGCCGCACGGGCGCGGCCCCGGGCGCACGGGCGGCGGGCCCGGCCTCACCCGTTCGGACGACTGCTCGCGCTGGCACCCGGCCGGGGAGGGGGTGACCTACTGGCCGGTACGGAGTAGTAACGTCGTCGGGACGGTGACCGGTGCACCCATTCCGGCACACCGGCCCGTTGACCAGCAGCTCGCTGGGTCACCAGTCGCTGGGCGATCCCCAGCACCACCGAAGGGCAACTGAGTGAGTGACATCGCGCGCGTCGGAGTGATCGGCTGCGGCCTGATGGGGTCGGGCATCGCGGAGGTCTTCGCCCGGGCCGGGCTGGACGTCCTGGTGGCGGAGGCCAGCGGCGAGGCGCTGGAGTTCGGCCGTACCCGGCTGACCAACTCCCTGGACACGGCGGTCAAGCGCGGCAAGCTGAGCCCGGAGGAGCGGGACGCGGCGCTGGCCCGGCTGGCCTTCACCGTGGACCTGGCCGACTTCGCCGACCGCGACCTGGTGGTCGAGGCGGTCGCCGAGCGCGAGGACATCAAGGTCAAGATCTTCCAGACCCTGGACCAGGTGGTCGAGCGCCGGGACGCGATCCTGGCCTCCAACACCTCGTCGATCCCGATCGTGAAGCTGGCCGCCGCCACCTCCCGCCCCGAGCAGGTGATCGGCCTGCACTTCTTCAACCCGGCGCCGGTGCAGAAGCTGGTCGAGGTCATCCCGACGCTGACCACCTCGGCGGTGACCACCGAGCGGGTCGAGGCCTTCGCCTCCCAGGAGCTCGGCAAGGAGCCGATCCGCGCCCGCGACCGGGCCGGCTTCGTGGTCAACGCGCTGCTGGTGCCCTACCTGCTGTCCGCGGTGCGGATGTTCGAGTCGGGCGTGGCCACGGCCTCCGACATCGACAAGGGCATGGAGGCCGGCTGCGCCCACCCGATGGGCCCGCTGCGGCTGTGCGACCTGATCGGTCTGGACACCATCGTCTCGATCGCCGAGTCGATGTACGACGAGTACAAGGAGCCGCTGTACGCGGCTCCCCCGCTGCTGTCCCGGATGGTCGACGCGGGCCTGCTGGGCCGTAAGTCCGGCCGCGGCTTCTACGACTACACCGCGAGCGCCTGAGCACCGGCCGGTGGACGGCGGCGGGGCCCGGGAGCGAGGTGCTGCTCCTGTCTCTTTTAAACAAATCACACCCC
>NZ_JBHWIJ010000062.1:0-6895 GCF_042732255.1 Kitasatospora sp. NPDC059803
CGCGCGCCGGGGGGGTGGTGGGGGTGCCCCCCCACGCGCCGCGGGGCGCCCGTTTTCCCCGGAAGAGCCTGTTTCATCGCGGCCGCACCGGGCATCCCCGCCGGCGGCGCAGGTGCTGCGCACTGTGAATCACCGTGAACTCCTATGAACGGTCGGATAATTCGCCGCCCGTCGCGTTGACGTCCCCCATGTCGCGGATAGAACACTGAGCACATAAGTGATTCCGCACATAGGGGGCTCGATGCAGTTCGAGTACGTCCTGCTCGCCCTGCTGGCCGGCCGGCCGTTCAGCGGGTACGACCTGCGCAAGTGGGTCGAGACGGAGGGCCAGTTCCTCCGCTCGCGCGCTCACCACAGCCAGATCTACCGCCTGTTGGGGCGGATGATGGCGGACGGCTGGGTGGCCTTCGAGGTCGATCCGCGCGAGGGGCGTCCCGACGCGAAGGTGTACCGGCTCACGCCCGTGGGGCGGGAAGTGTTGATGGAGTGGGTGCGCTCCCCGTACGAGCCGCCCAGCCGGTTCCAGGACGCGGACTTCCTCTCCCGCTTCGCCTTCGCCGCGGTCCTGGACCGCGAGGCGGCGATCCGGCTGATCCGCACCGAACTGGACCACCGGCGCCAGCAGATCGCCCGCAACCGACCCCGCGACCGCACGGTCCGCTTCGAGGACCCGCTGCCCGAGCTGGACCAGGAACTCGCGCGCGAGGTCTACGAGGAACTGCACCAGTACGGCGCCGGCGCCATGGACGCATGGGTGGCCTGGCTGGAGCGCATGCTCCGGCGTCTCGAACAGTGGCAGCCGGGGCACAAGACGCCACCGGCCGGAGAGGGGAGCGCCGCATGAAGGCGATCATGGTGATGTTCGACAGCCTCAACCGGCACATGCTGCCGCCCTACGGCGGGGACTGGACGCACGCGCCGAACTTCGCGCGGCTGGCCGAGCGGTCCGTCACCTTCGACCACGCCTACGCGGGGTCGATGCCGTGCATGCCGGCCCGCCGCGAGATCCACACCGGCCGGTACAACTTCCTGCACCGCAGCTGGGGCCCGCTGGAGCCGTTCGACGACTCCATGCCCGAACTCCTCAAGCAGAACGGGGTGTACACCCACCTGGTCAGCGACCACCCGCACTACTGGGAGGACGGCGGTGCCACCTACCACGGCCGGTACAACACCTGGGAGTTCTTCCGCGGCCAGGAGGGCGACCCGTGGAAGGGCCAGGTGGCCGACCCGGAGATCCCCGAGGACCTGAAGAAGCTCCGGTTCGAGTCCTACCGGCAGGACTGGGTGAACCGCCCGCACCTGGCGACCGAGGACCGCCACCCGCAGACGCTGACCTTCGACGCGGGCCTGGAGTTCGTCCGCACCAACCGGGACGCGGACCGGTGGTTCGTGCAGATCGAGACCTTCGACCCGCACGAGCCGTTCTTCAGCCACCAGCGGTTCAAGGACCTCTACCCGCACGACTACGAAGGCCCGCACTTCGACTGGCCCGACTACAAGCGCGTGGTGGAGACCCCCGGCCAGGTCGAGCATGCCCGGCTGGAGTACGCGGCGCTGCTGTCGATGTGCGACCACTCCCTCGGGCGGGTGTTGGACCTGATGGACGAGCAGGACCTGTGGGACGACACCCTGCTGATCGTCAACACCGACCACGGCCTGCTGCTGGGGGAGAAGGGCTGGTGGGGCAAGACCGTCCAGCCCTGGTACAACGAACTGGTCCACCTGCCGCTGTTCGTGTGGGACCCGCGGGCCGGCAGGGCCGGGGAACGGCGTCGGGCCCTGGTGCAGACGATCGACCTCGCACCGACGCTGCTGGAGTACTTCGGCATCGAGCGCCCCGCGGACGTGCAGGGCCGCCCGCTGCCGGTGGCCGAGGACACCCCGGTACGGGAGGCGGCCCTGTTCGGAATCCACGGCGGCCACGTCAACGTCACCGACGGCCGCTACGTCTACATGCGCGCCCCCGCCACGGCGCACAACGCGCCGCTGCTGGAGCACACGCTGATGCCCACCCACATGCGCGGGCGGTTCTCCCCGGCCGAGCTGGCGAACCTCCAGCTGGCGGAGCCGTTCACCTTCACCAAGGGCGTGCGCACCCTGCGCGTCCCCGGCCGCACCTTCATCAACCCCTATCAGCACGGCACCCTGCTGTTCGACCTGGAGGGCGACCCCGAGCAGCGCACCCCCCTCGTCGACGACGCGGCCGAGCTGCGGATGGCGACCCTGCTGGTGGAGCTGATGCGCGCGGGCGACGCACCGCCGAGCCAGTACGAGCGCCTCGGCCTGCCCGCCGAGGGCCCGGTCGGCGCGGAGCACCTGCTGGTCCGCGCCCAGCGCGAGCAGGCCGACCGGACCGCCGAGCCGCTGCCCCGCCCGGAGGACTACCCCTCGGGACGCTTCTCGCTGCGGACCCCGGTGTTCGCCCTGATCTCCGACCCGGTCGCCGTGGAGGTCATGCGCAGGCACCTGCCCGGCATCGTCGACTCAGAATTCCTGCAGTTCCTCGGCCCGACGCCGCTGATCGACGTCGCCGCCCTGGCCGGCGGCCTCACCGACGTGTCGGCCCTGCGCCGGGTGGCCGAGGAGCTCGCCGCTCTCTGACCCGCCGGCGCACGACCCAGCCGGCGCACGATCCCGCCGGCGCACGACCCAGCCGGCGCGCGAGGTGCCGGTGACGGGGTTGCAGCCCCGTCACCGGCGAGCACGCCCCCTTTCCCCCGCACTGCCCCTGTGACGAACGATGCGAAGAGCGGAGTCGCGCATGTCCGACCTTATCGAGGGCACCTCCGGGCCCGCCACGAGGACCGGCCCACCCCCGGTCAGAGGCCGCTGGACCCAGCTTTCGGTCCTCGGCGGCGCCATGCTGGTCGACGGCACCGAGGCCGGCCTGGTCACCGGCCTGTTCCCGGTCATCAGGAATGCCCTCGGCCTCACCCTCGGCTCGCTCGGCGTCCTGACCGCCGCCGGCAAGCTGATCGGCGTGCTCGCGGCCCCCCTGTGGGTGTGGGCGGCACGCCGCTGGTCGCGCAAGAGCGTCCTGGTCCTGTCCACCGGCCTGTGGGGGGTGTGGGGCGTGGCCGCCGGCTTCTCCAGGAACTTCACCGAGCTGCTGGTCTTCGTCACGCTCCTCGCGGCCGGCTACGCGGCCGCCCAGCCGCTGGTCTCCGAGATCATCGGCGACCTGTTCGACTCGGCGTCGCGCGGCCGCGCCGTCGGCGCCCTCTACGGTGCGCTCGCACTGGCCGGCTCGGTGCTCGGCCCGCTCATCGGGCAACTGGCGGGAGTCCACGACGGCTGGCGCTGGGGGCTGTGGGGCGTCGGCGTCCTGAACATCCTCTTCGGCGTGGTGCTGCTGCTCTGCTTCCGCGACCCCGGCCGCGGCGCGGCCGAGCGGCAACTCGCCGACCTCGACCGGGCCGCCCGCGAGTCCCGGACGAAGGTCGACCTGGCCACCGTCGTCTCGCTGTTCAAGATCCCCAGCTTCGCGATCCTCCTGGTGTCGCGGCTGCTCTCGGGACACCTGCTGCTCTCCTCGTTCGCCGTCGTCTACCTGGTGGACGTGTTCGGCTTCACCACCCAGCGAGCCGCCGTCGTCCTGATGCCGCTGGGCATCGGATACCTGCTGGGCACTCTGCTGGGCGGCTTCCTCGCCGACTGGGCCACCCGCCGCAGCCCCCGCCACGGGCTTCCCGGCGCGCTCCAGGGCGCCCAGGTCGCCTTCGCCGTCCTCGCCTTCCTGGGCACCCAGGTCCACTACCGCGGCATCGGCGCCTACGCCCTGCTCTTCTGCCTGATGGGTGTCGCCCAGGGCGTCAATCCCAGCCTCAACCGCCCGATGGTCATGGCGGTCACCCCGCCGGAGCTGCGGGCCACCGCCTTCACGATCTACGTCTCGGTCTTCGAAGCCCTCGCGTGGGCCGCCTTCGGCCTGGGCGCCGGCTTCCTCGGCCAGGCGGTCGGACTCCGCCCGGTGTTCCTGGCGGTCCTGGTGGTCCTCATGCTCGTCAACGGCGCCTTCCTGACCCTCCTCCACCTGCCCTACGCGAAGGACGTGCAGCGGGTGCAGCGGGAGCTCGACCTCAGGCGCCGGGCGGCCCTGGCCTGACCCCGGCCCGCCTTGCACGGCCGGCTGAACCCAGTCCCGGCTGAACCCACTCCCGGAGGAACCTGTGAACCTGCCCTCGGCGCCCTGCTGCACGCCCTCGCGAGGCCCCGGCGCGATCCGCCCGCTCCGCCTCGCGGCTCCGCGTCCCGCCGGGCCCGCGGACGGCATGGTCCTCCTGCCCGGCGGCGAGTTCCTGATGGGCACCGACGACTCCGAAGGCTTCCCCGACGACGGCGAAGGACCCGTGCGGCAGGTCCGGCTGGACCCGTTCCTCATCGACGCCCGCGCCGTCACCAACGAGCAGTTCACCGTGTTCGCCGCCGACACCGGCTACCGCACGGACGCCGAACGCCTGGGCTGGTCCTACGTCTTCGCCGGCTTCCTCCCGGCCGCCGTGCGGCGTACCGCCGCTCGGGTGGAGCGGACCCCCTGGTGGTGCGCGGTCACCGGAGCCGCCTGGGACCGGCCCGAGGGTGCGGGCAGCACGGTCGCCGACCGCGGCGACCACCCCGTCGTCCACGTCTCCTGGAACGACGCGCACGCCTACGCCTCCTGGGCCGGCAAGCGCCTGCCCACCGAAGCGGAGTGGGAGTACGCGGCCCGCGGCGGACTCGAACAGGCCCGCTACCCGTGGGGCGACGAACTCGATCCCGACGGCACCCACCGCTGCAACATCTGGCGCGGCACCTTCCCGGCGAAGAACACGGCCGCGGACGGCCACCGCGCCACCGCCCCCGCCGGCGCCTTCGCGCCGAACGGCTTCGGCCTGTACAACATGTCCGGCAACGTGTGGGAGTGGTGCGCCGACTGGTGGACCACCGACCACCCCGCATCCCCCACCCCGGCCAACCCCACCGGCCCCGCCACCGGAACCGCCAAGGTCATCCGCGGCGGCTCCCACCTGTGCCACAAGTCCTACTGCAACCGCTACCGCGTCGCCGCCCGCAGCTCCAACACCCCCGACAGCTCCAGCGGCCACGCCGGCTTCCGCTGCGCCCGCAACGCCGAACGGCCCGACTGACGCGCCGACCCGTCCGCGCCGGGCCACGCCGTTCAGCCGGGCTCGCAGATCACCAAGCCGGGGCTCGCCGATCACCGACCCGCTGTCCCGACCTCCGGGCGGGCCGTCAGCCCTCCGGTGCGGGCGGCAGGTGGAAGCCGACCTCGGCGCCGCCGGAGGGGGCGGCGGTGGCGAAGACGGTGCCGTGGTCGGCGGCGACGAGGTCGTGGACGATGGCCAGGCCCAATCCCGAGCCCGGGGTGGACTGGGTGGCGGCGGCGCGGTGGAAGCGCTCGAAGACGGCCTGCCGGTCGCCGGGGGCGATGCCGGGCCCGTGGTCGCGCACGGCGAGGCGGGTGCCGGTGACGTGGACCTCCACCGGGGTGCCGTCCGGGCTGAACTTGACGGCGTTGCCGACCAGGTTGTCCACGCAGCGCTGCAGCGCGCGCGGGCGGGCCTGCACCGGCACGGGCCGTTCGGCGGTGACGGTGATCTCGCGGCCGGTGCGGCGCCGGAAGCGCCGGGCGCTGTCCTCGGCGGCGGCCGTCAGGTCCACCGGCTCCGGGTCCTCCACGGTCTGCTGGTCGGTGGCCAACTCGACCAGCTCGCGGACGAGTTCGTCGAGTGCGACGGTTTCGGTGACCAGGGTGGCGAGGATCTGCTCCTCGTCCGCGGGGGCGAGCCGGCCGCGGGCGCGCTGGAGGAGTTCGGCGCAGCCGCGTACCGAGGTCAGTGGGGTGCGCAGCTCGTGGCTGGCGTCCTGGACCAGGCGCTGCTGCTGGTCGCGGGAGCGGCGCAGGGCGCCGACCATCGCCTCGAAGGCGCGGGTGAGGCGGCCGACTTCGTCGCGGCCGGCGGCGGGCAGCGGGGTGGCCAGGTCGCGGGTGGTGGTGATGTGTTCGGCGGCGCGGGCCAGGCGTCGCACCGGGCGCAGGATCCGGCCGAGGACGAGCCAGCTGAGCAGCGCGGAGGCGGCCGCGGCCGCGGCGCTGGTCCAGGTGATGCGGCGCAGGAACGCGTCGTCGACGGTCTGCGCCCCGGCGTAGGTCTGGCCGATCATCACCGCGCCCTGCCCGTCGGGGCGGGCCTTGGTGAGGATGCCGTAGGGGGTGCCGTCGACGGTGGCGTCCTCCTGGTGGGCGCCCTGCGCGGTACGGGCCACCTCCCGGGCCCGGTCCGAGACCGGCAGCGCCGGGCCGCCCGGGGCCCCCAGCGGCCGGGTGGTGCCGTCGGGCAGCAGCAGCTGTTCGACGGTGTCGGGCCGTGCGGGCGGGGGGCGGTCGAGGTCCAGGGCGGCGAGCACGGTGTGGGCCCGGTCCTCCAGGCTCCGGTCGAGCTGGTCGGCGACCAGGGTGCTGACGCCGCGGTAGGCGGCGGTGACGGGTACGGCGATGGCCAGCAGGACGGAGGCGAGGACCACGAGGCCGATCCTGGTGCGCAGCATCAGGCGGTCCTGGCGGTGTAGCCGACGTTGCGCACGGTGTGGATCAGCCGGGGCGCGCCGCCGTCCTCGGTCTTGCGGCGCAGGTAGCCGATGTAGACGTCGAGCGAGCGCGAGTCGGTGTCGAAGTCGTAGCCCCAGATGCGTTCGTAGATCTGGTGGCGGGTCAGGACGGTGCCCTGGTTGCGCAGGAGCAGTTCCAGCAGGTCGAACTCGGTCTTGGTCAGGTCGAGCCGGGGCGCGGCGCGGGGGGGGGGGGGGGGGCCGGGGGGGCGGGGGGGGGGGGGGGGGGCGGGCGCGGGGGGCGCGCCGCCCGGCGGCGCGGTGGGGGGGGGCAGGGCGGCGG
>NZ_JBHWIJ010000062.1:6905-15631 GCF_042732255.1 Kitasatospora sp. NPDC059803
CGCCCTCGACGTCCCGCGCTGGGCCGGCGAGTTCGCCGGTGCCCGCCGCCCCGGGGCGGGGGGGGTTTGGGGGCAGAGAGGGGGGCGCGCTCCGCCGGCGCCGGGGGGCGGGGGGGGCGCGGGGGTCCAGGGCGAGGTCGTCGAGGCCGAGTTCGGCGCTCTCGCCGCCGAGCGGCTCGGTGCGGCGGAGCAGGGCGCGTATGCGGGCCAGGAGTTCCTCGGTGGCGAAGGGCTTGGCCAGGTAGTCGTCGGCGCCGGCGTCGAGCCCGGCGACCCGGTCGCCGAGCTGGTGGCGGGCGGTGAGGACCAGGATGGGCAGGCGGTCGCCGCGCCGGCGCAGCATCCGGCACAGCGCGAGGCCGTCGAGGCGGGGCATGACCACGTCCACCACGGCGAGGTCGGGGCGCCGGTGCTCCAGGAGCTCCAGGGCCTCCTGTCCGTCGGTGGTGGTGAGTACCCGGTAGCCCTCGAAGCGCAGCAGGTGGTCGAGGGTGTTGCGGACGCCGGGGTCGTCCTCGACGACCAGGACGGTGCGCCGGGCGGCGGTGGGATCTGTCATGGTGTCATCTTCGCTGGTGGCGGGCGTGGTCATGCCGGTCGGGGGCGGTTGGTCAGCAGGTCGGGCGGTCGGTCAGGGGGTCGGCAGGTCAGCGGGGGACCGGGACGACGGGGACCGGGGGGATGTGCGCGAGGCAGGAGGTGTCGCCGACCGCGCCGGTGCGGATGAAGTGGGTGGAGATGCCCACCGCGCAGCCGGTGGACTCCATCTCCGGGATGTGCCCGCTGTTGGGCACCGAGACGAAGGCGCTGCGGCGGAACTGGGCGGCGGAAAGACGGGAGTTGGCCTCGGGGGTGTTGGTGTCGAGGTCCCCGGAGAGCACCAGGACGGGCACGTCGGGCACGTTCTTCAGGTCGGTCGGCTGCGGGTCGGCGGTGCCGCGGCGCGGCCAGGACAGGCAGTTGTCGCCGCCGTCGGTCTGCCCCTCGGTCCAGCCCTTGACGCTGAAGGCACCGAAGTCGGCCGGGTCGGCGGCGGCCAGCGCGGCCCGGTACTGGCGGCGGCGCTCGGCGGGCGGGGCGGCCGGGTCCCAGGCGCGGGCGTAGTCGTTGCAGGTGACGGCCAGGAAGGAGGCCTGGTCCTCGGTGCCGGTGTGCTCGACCTCGGCGCGCACCAGGGCGGTCAGCGGTGCGTCGTCGCCCGTGGCGAGGGCGTGCAGGGCGGCCGGCAGCGCGCCGAGCAGACCGGGCTCCTCGGGGTGCAGGCCGATGCCCCGGGTGGCGGGCTCGTACATCAGGTCGGCGAGCTTGTCCTCGCTGAAGACCACGGTGCGCGGCCTGCCGCCGAGGGCGGCGGTCAGCACCAGCGGGCGGGTGCGCAGCCGCTCGGCGGCGGTGGCGAGGTCGCGGACGGCGCCTTCCGGGTCGCAGGCCCCGCTGCGCTCGCAGATCCGGCGCAGCGTCAGGGAGACCTGCTGGGCGCCGGGCCGGGCCAGGGAGTCGAAGGCGAGCGGGTAGGCGCCGGACAGCACCATCGACTCGACCCGCTGGGGGTGGCGGTCGGCGTAGACCGGCATCAGGTAGGTGCCGTACGACAGGCCGTACAGGACCAGCTTCGGGGCTCCCAGGCGCGCGCGGGCGGCATCGAGGTCGTCGGCGGTGGCGGCGCTGGTGTAGCCGCGGGCGCGCGGGCCGAGTTCCCCGGCGCAGTCGGCGACGAGCTCGCGCTGGGCGGGGCGCGGGGCGAAGCGGTAGTCGGCCTCGGTGACGTCGCAGGGCAGTCGGCCGGAGCGGCCGGTGCCGCGCGGGTCCAGCAGGAGCAGGTCGTAGTCGTCCAGCACCCCCTGCAGTGCCCCGGCCACCTGGTCGGCGCGGTCGATGAGGGTCTCGCCGGGGCCGCCGGGGTTGAGTGCGATGGTGCCCCGGGCGGGGCCGGGGCGGCTGTGGCGCACCACCGCGTAGCTCACGCCGATGCCGCCCAGGCGCGGCTCGTCCGCCACCAGCGGGCGGCGCATGGTCGTGCAGTCGACCTGGTGCCCGGGGACGGTCGGGCACCAGGCGGGCCGGCCCGCCACCCCGGTGGGGGCGGCCTGCGCGGGCGAGGCGGTGGTGACCGGCAGCACTGCGGCCAGCACCGCCAGCGCGGCGGCGGCCAGCCCGCTCCGGCGGGCCGGCTCCTTCGCCCGGCTCGCGGTCGCGTCCGTCGCCGTGCCGGTCGTCTCTGCCGCCATGCCCGTCGCCGTGCCCGTCGCCGTGTTCGTCGTCATCGTGGTGCCCTCCGTACGTCCTGCGCGTCCTGCGGTCGGTGTGGGCACGACCCTGCCGGGTGCCGGTCAGCGGTTCGGCAGAGCGACGGCAAAGGCAGGTAAGAACTCCGGCCGGTCCCCCCGCCGGAACCACGCGACGCAGCGTCAAGATCCTTTCCTTGATGGAAACTTGACGAACACGAGTCGTCCCCAAGGCTTCTCTCTGTTCGAAAAATCGGTCTAACTAATAGCACCGGACGGGGCAGGGCCAGCACGCAGCAAGCGGCTGAAGCCCACGGACGCCGGTGCCTTCCCGCCGTCGGGAAAGCCGCTCACCTCGCCCGGCCACGGCATCGCCATGCCCGCGTCGGCGAACCGTCAGGTCGCGCAAGGAAAGAACTCGTGGTGTTCACGTGGGGGAGAGGGGCAAGTCAAGGATGACGAAGTCCGCAGGAGCGCGCAGATTCGCGCAGGTGGTGGCGCTGGTCACGGTCGTGGCAACCGCTGCGGCCTGCAGTGGCGGCGGTGGTGGGGGCGGCGGCAGCGGCAACCCGGGGCCGGCCGGAGCGGCGGTGCAGGGGGGTGTGGTGCGGGTCGCCGAGGCGCCCTCCACCTTCCCGGACGCCATCTGGCCGTTCGACTCCCCGGCCCAGGTCAGCACGGTGAACACCAGTCAGTTCCAGGAGCTGTTCTACCGCCCCCTGTACTACTGGGGCCTGAACGACAAGGTCACCCTCGACCCGGAGGTGTCCCTCGGCGAGGCGCCCACCTGGAGCGCGGACGGCACGACCGTCACCGTCCAGGTCAAGCCGTGGAAGTGGTCCAACGGTGAGGACGTCAACGCCCAGGACGTGCTGTTCTGGATCAACATGGCCAAGGCCGAGTCGTCCAACAGCGGCTACTACACCCCGCCGAACCCGGCGATCGGCGCCAAGTACTTCCCGGACAACGTGGCTTCGGCGACCGCCTCGGGACAGACCCTGACGCTGACCCTCAACACCCCGGTCAACCAGACCTGGTTCACCGACGACGAGCTCAGCCAGATCACCCCGATGCCGCTCGCCTGGGACCTCACCGGCCAGGGGCAGAAGGGCAGTTGCGCGAGCGACGCGTTCGGCTCGGACGCCGCCGCGAAGGACTGCGCGGCCGACTACGCCTACCTCAGCGCGCAGTCGACCAAGGGCGGCGACTTCGCGGGCAGCCCACTGTGGTCGGTGGTCGACGGCCCGTGGAAGCTCAAGAACTACAACGGCACCTCCGGCGCGTACGGGATCGTGCCGAACACCGCCTACTCGGGCCCGCAGAAGCCGCACCTCGACGAGGTGGACTTCGTCCCCTACACCTCGGCCACCACCGAGTACGCGGACCTGAAGGCCGGCAGCGGCGGCGCCAACGCCATCGACGTCGGCTACCTGCCGGCCGAGAACTCCCCGACCTTCAACGCCAAGAACCCGGACGCGGGCAACCCGTTGAGCAGCGCGGGCTACTACATCCCGGCCCCGACCTACCTGGACGAGATCTCGTACTACCAGATCAACTTCGCCAACCCGGCCGTAGGGCCGCTGTTCAAGCAGCCCTACTTCACCAAGGCCGTCCAGGACACCGTCGACCAGCAGGGCATCATCAACGGCATCTGGAAGGGCTGGGGCTACCCGAGCACCGGCGCCGTGCCCAGCCTCCCGGCCGGCAACCCGCTCTCCCCCAAGAGCCAGTCCGAGCGCGCCACCTACGACCCGGCGGCCGCGAAACAGCTGCTGAGCAGCCACGGCTGGAACACCGACAGCGTCCCGGCCACCTGCACCGACCCGGGCACCGGCCCGAACCAGTGCGGCGCCGGCATCGCGGCGGGCACCAAGGCCGCGTTCACGCTCGACTACCCCTCCGGCCAGGCCGCGCTGGACACCATGGCGGCGGACATGCGCTCGGACGCGGCCAAGGCGGGCATCGGCATCACCATGGTCAGCCAGACCCAGAACACCATCGGCAACGAGGGCGTGGCCTGCAGCGACGCGCAGCCGGCCGGCTGCCAGTGGCAGGGCCTGCTCTACGGCGGCTGGGTCTACGCCCCCGACTACTACCCGACCGGCGACGCGCTGTTCGCCACCGGAGCCGGGCCGAACGTCTGGAGCTTCTCCGACCCGAAGCTGGACCAGCTGATCGTCAAGACCACGACCGGCAGCGACGTCAACGACCTGTACGCCTACGAGGACTACATCGCGGGCGTCCAGCCGGTCATCTACACCCCCAACACGCTCGCGATCAGCGAGGTCACCAAGAAGCTGCACCTCGACGCCGGTGACCCCTTCCAGGGCTACGAGCCGGAGTACTGGTACTACACGAAATGACGGCCATCCGTAACGGCGTCGCCGCTGCCCCCCTCGGGGGGCGGCGGTGACGGCCTACCTCATCCGACGGCTGTTCCAGGCCCTCCTGACGGTGCTGATGGTCACCGTCATCTCCTTCGGCCTGATGCAGCTCATGCCGGGCGGCCCGGTCCGGGCGATCCTCGGCTCCCACGCCACCCCGGCCAACATCGCCCACCTGACCCAGCAGATGGGTCTGGACCGCCCCGTCTACGTGCAGTACTGGACCTGGCTGGACGGCCTGTTGCACGGCAACCTGGGCTTCGACTACATCCAGCAGCGCCCGATCTCCGACCTGCTGTTCAACGCCCTCGGCGCCTCCGCCTACATCGTCGGCGCCTCGCTGCTGCTCGCACTGCTGATCGCGGTGCCGGCGGGCCTGCTCCAGGCGACCCGCCGCAACAGCGTGCTGGACCACGCCTTCACGGTGTTCTCCTTCGTCGCCTACGGCGTGCCGACGTTCTTCATCGGCTTCCTGATCCAGCAGTGGTTCGAGGACGACCTGCACTGGGTCTCGGTGCAGGACCAGGTGGCCACCTTCGGTGACGCGCTGACCCACCCCGGGGCCGTCTGCCTGCCCGTCCTGACCCTGACCGTCACCACCGTGGCCGGCTACAGCCGGTACATGCGCTCCGGGGTGCTGGACCAGATCACCCAGGACTACGTACGGTCCGCCCAGGCCAAGGGCGCCTCCCGGCGCCGCACCCTGTACGGCCACGTGCTGCGCAACGCCCTGATCCCGATGGTCACCCTGGTCGGCCTCTCGCTGCCCGCGCTGGTCGGCGGCGCGCTGATCGTCGAGTACGTCTTCAACATCCAGGGCATCGGCCTGCTGACCACCCGTGCCGCGCTGCAGAACGACTACGGCATCACCTTGGCGGCCACCCTGCTCACCGCGGTGACCACCGTGGTCGGCTCGCTGCTGGCCGACGTCGGCTACGCCGTGCTGGACCCACGAGTGAGGCTCACCTGATGGCCCTGACACACGATTCGACGGAAGGTCGGCCCGCCTCCGCCCCGGGCGGGGAGCCGGCCGGGCGGCCCCGCTCGATGCTCCGGCGCGGCGCGGAGGTCTTCGCCGAGAACAGGCTGGCCCTGGTCGCCGTCGTCGTCCTGGTCGCGATCATCGCCTTCTGCTTCCTCGGCCCGCTGTTCTACCACGCCGACACCTCGGTGGTGAACCTCTCCGCCGTCACCCTGCCGCCGGGCGCGGGGCACCCGCTCGGCACGGACAACGACGGCATCGACGAGCTCGGCAAGGTGATGGTCGGCGGGCAGACCAGCCTGGAGATCGGCCTCGCCGCCGGTCTGATCGCCGCCGTCCTCGGCGCGCTGTACGGCGCGGTCGCGGGCTACCTGGGCGGCTGGATCGACGCGTTGATGATGCGGGTGATCGACTCCTTCATGTCCTTCCCGCTGATCTTCCTGCTGATCTACCTCAGCAGCGTCTACGGGAAGAGCAAGACCATGCTGATCCTGGAGGTCGGCCTGACCTCCTGGTTCGGCATCACCCGCCTGGTCCGCGGCGAGGCCCTGGCGATCAAGGTCCGCGAGTACGTGGCCGCGTCCCGGATGATGGGCGCGGGCGGCCGACGGATCGTGCTGAAGCACATCCTGCCCAACACCATCGGGACGACGATCGTCAACACCACGTTCTCGATCGCCGACGCGGTCTTCGCCCTGTCCACGCTCAGCTACATCGGCCTGGGCCTCCAGGCCCCCAACAACGACCTGGGGGGCATGCTCGACGTCGGCACCACCTTCGCCGGCCAGGGCTGCTGGTGGATGATCTATCCGCCCGCCGCCGTGATCATCCTGGTCATCCTGTGCTTCAACGTGATCGGCGACGCCCTGCGCGACGCCTTCGAAACCCGGCTGCAGAAGCGGTGAACCCGACGGAGGATCAGCAGTGGCGCTCCTCGAAGTGACCGGCCTGCGCACCGAGATCCGGCTGAAGCGCTCGGTGGTGCACGCCCTGGACGGCGTCGACCTCGTGGTGGACGTGGGCGAGACCCTCGGCATCGTCGGCGAGTCGGGCTGCGGCAAGACCATGACCGCCATGTCGATCATGCAGCTGCTGCCCAACGGCGGCAGCGTCGTCGACGGCCGGGTCCTGCTCGACGGCCGCGACCTGCTCGCGCTCGGCCCCGAGAAGATGGACCGGGTGCGCGGCAACGACATCGGGATGATCTTCCAGGACCCGACCACCTCGCTCAACCCGACGATGACCATCGGCCGGCAGATCTCCGAGTCCGTGCGCATCCACCGCCGGGCCTCCCGGAAGGAGGCGCACGAGCGCGCCGTCGAGGTGCTGTCCCTGGTGGGGATGCCCAGCCCGGCCCGGCGGGCCCTGGTCTACCCGCACGAACTGTCCGGCGGGATGCGCCAACGGGCCATGATCGCCATGGCCCTGGCCAACGAGCCCAAACTGCTCATCGCCGACGAGCCGACCACCGCCCTCGACGTCACCGTCCAGAAGCAGATCCTCGAACTCATCGACCACCTCAAGCAGCAGCTCGGCATGGCCGTCATCCTCGTCACCCACGACCTCGGCGTCATCGCCGGACGGGCCGACCGGATCGCCGTCATGTACGCCGGGAAGGTCGTCGAGACCACCGGCACCGAGGAGCTCTACACCCACCCCCGCCACCCGTACACCGAGGCGCTGTTCGAATCGCTGCCGGAACGTTTCGCCGAGTCCGGCGGCCGGCTCTACTCGATCCCCGGCCTGCCGCCGGACCTGACCACCCCACCGCCCGGCTGCCGGTTCGCCGCGCGCTGCCGCTACGCCACCGAGCAGTGCCACACGCAGGAGCCGCCGCTGTCCGGGGAGGTCCCGGAACACCGCTACGCCTGCTACTTCCCGGTCGGCGAGGCCGAGCCGGGCGGCCGCCCGACGGCCGTGGCGCCGCGCCCGGCGACGGCCGTAGGGGCCCCGGAGGTGCGGGCCGCTGCGGTGCCCGAGGAGGCGCCGGCCGAGCCGCTGCTGCGCATCGACAACCTGGTCAAGGAGTACGCGGTCACCAGCGGCCTGATCCTGCGCCGGGCCGTGGGCGCGGTCAGCGCCGTGGCCGACATCTCCCTGACGGTCCGCCGGGGAGAGACGCTCGGCCTGGTCGGCGAGTCCGGCTGCGGCAAGACCACCGTCGGCAAGCTCATCGTCGGCCTGGAGCGGCCCACCAGCGGCAGCCTGCTGTTCGAGGGCCGGGACCTGGCCCTGGCGCCACGGGCCGAGCGCCGCCGACTGCGCCGCGACGTCCAGCTGATGTTCCAGGACTCCTACGCGGCGATGAACCCGCGGATGCCCGTCCACTCGATCATGCGCGAGCCGCTGGACATCCACCGGGTCGACGGCCAGGCCGAGCGCGACCGGCGGATCAGGGAGATCTTCGACCTGGTCGGCCTGCCGCTCACCGCCCTGGACCGCTACCCGCACGAGTTCTCCGGCGGCCAGCGCCAGCGCATCGGACTGGCCCGCGCGCTGGCCCTGCGCCCCAAACTCATCGTCGCGGACGAGCCCGTCTCGGCCCTGGACGTGTCGATCCAGTCGCAGGTGCTCAACCTGATGAGCGATCTGCAGGGCGAACTCGGACTGTCGTACCTGTTCATCTCGCACGACCTGTCCGTGGTCCGGTACCTGTCCGACCGGATCGGCGTGATGTACCTGGGCAAGCTGGTGGAGATCGGCCCCGCGCCATCGGTGTACGCCCGGCCGGTGCACCACTACACCCGCGGCCTGCTGGACACCATCCCCGTGGCCGACCCGGTGGTGGAGAAGGCCAAGAGCAGCCGGGGCGTCGCCGGGGAGCTCCCGTCCGCGATCGACCCGCCGTCCGGCTGCCGCTTCCGCACCCGCTGCGCGGCGGCGCAGCAGATCTGCGCGGAGGTCGAGCCACCGCTCACCGCCTTCGGCCCCGACGACCACCTGGCCGCCTGCCACTTCCCCCTACGGGCCGCCCCGGTCCGCTGAATCGCGCCCCTGGCCGTGCCCCCTCCGGGAGCGGGCCGACGAGGCCGTCGGCGATAGGCACACGGCGGGCACATGGCGATGGGCACATGGCGGAGGTCACGTGGCGACGGGCACACGGCGGTGGCCTCCACCCCGAGAGCGGGGTGGAGG
>NZ_JBHWIJ010000062.1:15641-33514 GCF_042732255.1 Kitasatospora sp. NPDC059803
TCGGCGCCGCGCCAGCCCTGGGCCTGCTGGAAGGCCTGGACGGCCCGCCGGTCGCGCGCGCGCCCCCGCGGGGGCGGGGCGGCCCCCGGGCCGGCTTCCGAGAGGCCGGCGAGTCCGGACGCACCCGGCGGGTGCCGCGCGTACGCGGGCCACCCGTGGGAGGAAGGTCAGGTGCAGGGGATGACCCGGCCTCCTGTCACGACGCACTTGGGCGGCACCAGGCGTGGGTGTCCGGTGTTCGTCTGCCACTGCACCTTCGGGACGCCCTTGATGATCGCCTGCAGCGCGTAGATGAAGGCCTCCAGGAAGTCGCCCTTCCCTGCGGCGGCCACCGCGCGGGCCCCGTCGATGGCGGCGCCGGTGGCGTCGCCGGCCTGCAGGATCTGGATGTCGCCCAGGGGGCTGACCATCAGCCAGGCGCCGTTGCGGCCATTGGTTCCCGATGCCCAGCAGACCCGCCCGTCGGCGGCGGTGACGACGAGGTTCCCGTCGTCCTGCATGACGGCCTTGGCCCCGCAGCCCACGGTCTTCGACTCCCATACGGCCCAGGTGTGGTCGCCGATGGCGTCGCCCTGCGTGTAGTAGGCGACGAGGTTGCCGTCCTGCTGCATGACGAGCCGGGTGGATTGCTCCGCCGCCCTGGACTCCAGGCTCTGCCCCGGGCACAGGGTGTCCCCGTGCCACATCCACGAACCGGAGGACTGCCGCCCGTTGCAGACCGGGGGGAGCTGCATGCCGTCCGGGAAGCGCGGGTCCCTTCCGCCGCCGCCTCCGGGGTTCCCGCCGCCGCCTCCGCCGGTACCACCGCCGCCGGTACCACTACCACCACCGCCGCCGCCGCCGGGGTTCCCCCCGCCGCCTCCGGTGAACGTCGAGTCGTCGAGCTCCCACCACTGGGCGGTGGAGGAGGTGCAGGCCCAGACGGCGAGGTCCTCGTTGCCGTTGACGGCGGTGAGGCAGCCGTTGTCGGCCGCGGAGATGATCCGGTACCAGCCGGGCAGGTTCTGGCTCTCCTGGAAGCGCCAGAGCTGGTTGGCGTTGCCCTCCTGGGCGCTGGTGAGGTGGGTGCGGTGGGTGCTGGGGTTGTGGTCCATCACCATCGCCCCGGCGAACTTCGTCTCGATCAGCCACTGGTTGTTGGGCTTCTGCCACAGCATCCACTGCTGTGCGGCGTTGCCGTTGCGGCCCTGCGCCTTGATCCGGGTGCCGCCGGCGGTGTTGGCGCCGTCGAGGTCCGCGACCAGGCCGCTGTTGCCGGAGCGCAGGACGGTGGTGACGCCGTGGCGCACCCCGCTGCCCCCGGGCGCCTGCGGGGTTCCCCCGCTGCCGGCGTTCCCGCCGCCGGTCGAACCTCCGCCCGTCGAGCCGCCGTTGTTCCCGCCGGTGGGAACACCGCCGCCGGACGAGCCGCCGGTGTTCCCACCGGCGCCGCCTCCGCTGGAGCCGCCGCCAGGGGTGGGTCCGTTCTGGATGTTGTCGAGCCGCCAGCGCTGGCGGTCCGAGCCGTCGCAGGCCCAGATGCCCAGCTGCTCACCGGCGTTGTTGGCGGTCAGGCAGCCGTTGTCGGCGTCGCTGGTGATCCAGAACCAGCCGCCTCCGGCGTCGTGGAAGGCCCAGTGCTGGTTGGCGTTGCCGTCCATCGTCCGGATCAGGTGGGCGCGGTGGGTGCCCGGGTCGTGGTCCATGACCATGCCCTGGCCGGCGGCGGCCTTGCCGTCGGTCAGCAGCGTCTCGATGATCCAGCGCCCGTTCGCGGTGGGCCAGAACGCCCAGCGCTGCGCGTTGTTGCCGTTCGCGCCGAGCGCCTTGATCGAGGTGCCGGAGGCGGTGTTCGCGCCGTCGAGGTCCGCGACCATGGTGTTGTTCGCCGAGCGCAGGGTGGCGACCTGCGACGAACCGACGCCGGGGCTCACCACCGGGGTGGTGCCGGGCTGCTGCGCGGGCTGCTGCGGGGCGCGCGGCGGGACGGTGCCCAGGCCCCAGCGCTGCGCGTCGCTGGCGTTGCAGTCCCAGATCTGCAGTGCGGTGCCGTTCGCGGAGTTGCCCGCCACGACGTCGAGGCACTTGCCCGAGTTCGGGTTGACCAGGGAGGAGTCCGCGCCCTGGCGCCAGTTCTGCGCCGCGCTGGCGTTGCAGTCGTACAGGCCCACCCGGGTGCCGCCGGCGGTGTTGCCGGCGGCGACGTCCAGGCACTTGCCGAACGCCTTCAGGACGAGCCCGCCGCTGGTCGCGGTCGGGGTCCACCGCTGGGAGGCGGTGTTGTTGCAGTCGTAGAGGTCGATCGGGGTGTTGTTCGCGGTGTTGCCGGCGGTGACGTCCAGGCACTTGGACGGCAGCGCCGAGTAGACCGGCACCGCGGCCGCGTCGCCGGAGTTCCCGCCACCACCATTGCCACCGCTGTTGCCACCGCTGCCACCGGTACCACCGTTGCCGCCGCCGGTCGACGGGTTGTCGACGGCCTCGGTCAGGCGCCACTTCTGGGCGTTGGTGCCGTCACAGCCGAGGATCGCCAGCTCCGCACCGTCGGCCGCCGCCGTGAGGCAGCCGTTGCCGGCGGCGCTGACGACCGTGAACCAGCCGCCCCCGGCGTCGGCGAACCGCCACAGCTGGTTGGCGTTGCCCTCCTGCGCACCGATGAGGTGGGTGCGGTGGGTGCTGGGGTTGTGGTCCATCACCATGCCGCCGCCGAGCTTCGTCTCGATCAGCCACTGGCTGTCCGGCTTCTGCCACAGCGTCCACTTCTGCGCGTCGTTGCCGTTGCGGCCCTGCGCCTTGATGCGCGTCCCGGCGGCGGTGTTGGCGCCGTCGAGGTCCGCGAGCAGGCCGCCGTTGCCCGACTGCAGCACCACCGTCCGGTTGTGCGCGGGCTGCGTACCGCCGGCGCCCAGCGGCGGCTGGCCGCCGGTGCCGCCACCGCCCGTGTTGCCACCGCCCGTGCTGCCGCCGTTGTTGCCGTTGCCGCCCCCGGTCGTCGGCACGGTGCCGGAGAGCTTCCACTTCTGCTGCGCGCTGCCGTCGCAGTCGCGGACGGCCAGTACCTCGTGCGCGCCGCGCTGGGTCAGGCAGCCGCCGGCCGCGCTGACGACGTTCGTCCAGCCGCCCCCGGCGTCCTTGAACTGCCACAGCTGGCCGGGCTGCCCGTCCGCGGCGGCCGGTGCGAGCACGCTCTCGTGCCGGCCGGTGTCGTGGGCCAGCAGCATGCGCTCGGCGGCGGAGGCGCGGTTGTAGGTGAGCCGGGTCTCGATCGACCAGTTCCCGTTGCCGCGGTCCCAGAACACCCACTTCTGCGCATCGGTGCCGTTCGGCTCGTAGGCCTGGACGGCGTTGCCCGCCACGGTGCTGGAGCCGCGGACATCGGGCACGAGGGCGTCCCCGGTGCCCGGCTGGAGGTAGGCGCCGGCCCCGGCATCGTTGCCACTGCCGCCGTTGGGGCCGGTACCGCTGTTGGGCCCAGTGCCGCCGTTGGGGCCGCTGGGAGTCGACGGGCCGCCGAAGATCGGCGGGAACATGGGCAGCGCGGGGAACCAGGGCAGCGAGATCCCCGGAGGCGCGGGCACCGGCGGACGGCCGCCGGTGGAACCGTCGTCACCGCCCGGGGTCTTGCCGTCCGGCGGGTCCTTCCGCTTGCACTTGGGAGGCTCCTCCGGCGACTTGGGCGGGTTCGACCAGGCGGCGGGGTCGTTCGGGAAGCCGGTGGTCGCGGGCCACGGGACGTCCGGCAGCCCCGGCAGCGAGGGCCACGGGACGGTGGGGAACCCGGGGACGGACGGCCAGCGCCAGAGCGGGCTGCCCGGGAGCGTCGGCCAGGTGACGTCCGGAAGCGAGGGTCCGCCCGTTCCCGGCGCGTCCGGTAGGTCGGGGTGGCCCGGCCACGGCACGTTCGGGGAGCCGGGCACCGAGGGCCACTTCACCTGCGGGAAGCCCGGCACGGTGGGCCAGGCCAGGTCCGGGTGCCCCGGGATCGCCGGGTCGGCGGCGCTCGGCAGCCCGGGGATCAGGGCCTTGCCGTCGTCATTGCCGTTGCCGGGCAGCGGCAGCACCGGCCACGGGACGCCGGGGTGGCCCGGCATGGCGGGCCACGGGACGGTCGGGGAGCCGGGGACGGCCGGCCAGGTCGCCTCGGGGTGGCCGGAGATGGCGGGCCACGCCGTGGTGGGCAGAGTGGGGAAGCCGGGCCAGCGCAGCTCGGGCAGGTCGGGGTGGCCGGGCATCGGGACGCCCGGGAAGCCCGGGACGGACGGCCACGGGATCGCCGGGTGCCCTGGCAGCGACGGCCAGGTCACCTCGGGGCGGTCCGCGACGGTCGGCCACGGCAGGTCGGGGAAGCCGGGGACGGTGTGGCCGGCGCCGGAGCACGGCACGGACAGGTGCCAGCCCTGCCGGTCGGAGCCGTCGCACGGCGCCACCGTCAGCGCGTTGCCGTCCAGGGTGAGGCAACGGCCGTCGGTGGCCGTGGTGATGCGGTAGCCGCCCGCGCCGTCGGCGACGAAACGCCAGCGCTGGCCGGGGCTGCCGTCGGGCTTGCCGCTCGTCGCGTCGTTCTCGATCGGCCGCACGGCCAGCCGGTCACCGTACGCGGGGACGCTGAGCACGCTGCCCTGTCCGGCCGGGGTGGTGCCGTTGGTCCGGCCGGTCTCGATCACCCAGGTGTCGTCCGCCTTCTGCCAGGTCGCCCAGCTCTGCCCGGCGGAGCAGTCGGGGGCGGCGGCCCGTACCGGGCTGCCCGGAGCGGGCGCGGCGTCCGGCACGTCGGCGACCAGGCCGGCGGCTCCGGAGGTCAGGACGGAGACCTTCCCGTGCTGCGGCTCCCGGGCTGTGGCGGCGGAAGCGGAGGTCGTCGACGGCGCGCTGTCGGCCGGGACGCCAGCAGGGATGCCGGCCGGGACGCCGGCCGGGACGTCAGCCCGGACGCCGGCCGCCGCGAGAGAGATCATGGACGCGGCCGCCGCTCGGGGCTGGGACGGGACGTTCGGCCGACAGGTCTCGTCCTTGCGACGCAGCGGGTCCTTGCTGAACATCACCGGAAAGTGGTCCGATTCCTCCACGTAGCCGAGGCGGCGCGCCGTGTACTGGTGATCGGCCGGCAGCCCCCGGGCGATCATGTAGTCGTATTCGGAGGTCGGGCGCTTCCTGGAGTAGGTCATCATGCCGGAGCTGACGAGCCGACGGCCGTCGCCGAACACCTGCGCCATCGACAGTGACCCGGGCTCGCGGTTGAAGTCGCCCATCAGGGCCCAGTTCGCGTCGCCCGTCGCCGTGACCGCCTGGATGGCGGCCGGCACGTTGTTCCGCTCCTGGAAGCCTGTTGCCCTGTTGGTGGCGTGCATGGAGTAGTACCACGTGCCGTCCGCGAGCTTGACGCCCAGGATGGGCTTGGCATCGTCAGCCACCTGGCCGTTGTTCTCCGGCTGAGGCGGGATGACTCTCACCACGGGTGCCGCAGCGTTGTCGACGTTCCGCGACACCACGAGGGCCAGCGAGCGCTCTTTAGGGCCTGACCTGACCCGGTAGATGGTGCGAGTGCCGCCCATCCAGTCGGGAAAGGCGTCCCATCGGTACCTCTGGACCTCGAAGCCGTTCGTGTTGATCGATGCTTCGGGCACGATGTCCGGAAAATCCGGATCCACGTCCCGGATCTCCTGCAGCGCGAGAACGTCAACCTGTTGGGCGAGATTGAAGATCTCACTCTGCCATCTGGTGCCGTACTGATTGTTGTAGGTCGCGGCCGAGTGTTCCTGAACGGTCGCCGGTACGGCCTGCGGCGGAGCGACGGGGCCCACCGCGTGCGCGGGTATCGGGAACGCGCCGATGAGCCCCGCCAGGAGGGCGAACAGCGGCACGACCGCCGTGTACGCCCATTGTGGTCGCCACGGTATTCGCCGTTCGGTCGGTGAGGCGGTCGTGCCCGGGTGTGCCATTGAGAAACTCCTTGAAACTTCACAGCTGTACCGGGGCACGTTGACAGCAGGTGGTAGACAAACGATGAACGGGCGGCCTGGCGGCGTTTATCTCGCTGCGGTACCGGTTGTGAACCCGCGACAGGTCCGATGCCCCCACCAGTGGCCAAGGTCGACCAGCAGCCCCAGATGATCCTGATCCTCGTGCGGGACCAGTAGACGGGCCGCGCCGACGGCAAGCCCACCCCCCAGCAGGCCCCCTGCTCGACGCCCTCGCCCAGGTCCGCCCCCCACCGCTTCCTGCTGCCGCGTCAGCGTCCCGCAGCCGGCCCGGGCTGCTCATCCGTTCGGGTGAGGCGAGGTTGGAGGGAGGCCGGGGGTGGCAGAACGGCGGGCATGACGACTTCCTCCACCAGGCGCCGCCGGGGCCGCCCTGGCAAGCCGGCCTTCGTGCCCGTGCCCGTGCCCGTCCGCCAGGCTGTCGGTTCCGCGATGCCGTCCGGGCCGCGCCGACCTGCCGCCGGGTGCTGCCGGACCTGGAACAGCGAGCACAGGCTGCCCGGCGGCCAGGTGGTCCGGACGACCTGGCACCAGCCCGCCTGCCCGGCCCGGGCCGTCCGGTGACCACGCGCCAGGCGCCGGACGGACACTGCGCGCGCCGGCTGCCGCGCCCTCCTCGGCGCCTGTTCCGCCGGTGACTTCGGCGGCGCCGGTGACGACGGTGATCGTGGTGTCGGCGGTGCCGACCGGCAGGGGGCGGGTGTCCTCCCGTGGGCCGGGTAGGGCGTTTTGTCCTGGCCCCATCCGGTTTCGGACGGACGGCTGCCCCGGGGGCGAGGTGCTCCCGGGGCAGCCGTGGTGCGGGTGCGGGTGGGGTCAGCCCTGCCCGCCGATGCCGATGCCGGTCTCGGTGGCGTTGCCCGCGACGCCGCCCGGGCCGACCGCGACGGCGCCGGTGAGGAAGGTGGAGCCACAGGGGCCGAACTGGGCGTCGGTGACCTGAAGGGCGCTGCCGTTAGGGCCGACGACGAACGCGCCGCTGTCGAAGTTGAGGGAGGGGATGTTGTCGGGCGCGGCGGCGGAGGCGGTGGACGCCGCGCCGATGACGAGCGGGAGGCTGAGGACGGAGACGGCCAGGATGCGGTGCGCGGTACGCATGGGTGGAACCCTTCGAGGTGCGTGGTGAGGGTGGATCGGACGGCCGCGGTGTGGCGGTCTGTCACCATCCACACACGTTCGTGTGCCCATCGCTACCGGGGGAGACTGTTCGTACCATCGGTTCACTCGGCTCTCGGCCCGGGCCTGCCGGCCGGGCGCGGACTGCCGCTGTGGACTTCCGGCCGTGGACCCACCGGCGCCCGCCCCGCCCCGCCCCGCAGGGCCTGACTCCGTCAGGCGAGGTTCTGTTCCAGGGCCGCGAGGTAACGCTTCATCGCGTGGTCGCGTACACCGGCCGTGGCCGGAGCGAACGCGTCGGCGGTCAGGCCCTTGGCGCGGTCGGCGAGCCCGGCGACCAGGCCCATGGAGTCGTGGAGCCGGCCCGAGGAGTCGATGTACTTCAGCGCCTCGACGTGGGTGTAGGCCGGCTCCGGCGGCAGCTGGGGCACGATGTCGTTGTTGTTGACGAACCGGTACAGGCGCCCCTTGAAGCCCTCGTTGCAGGCGGCGGCGAGCAGCCGGTCACAGGTGCGGGGCTGCCCGAACGTGACGATGCCGTCGGCCTGGAGGCGCGGGTCCTCCAGGTACAACCGGGCGCCGGCCAGCATGGCCAGGGCTCCGCCGAGGCTGTGGCCGGTGAACCACACGGTCTGGCCGTTGGTGCGCAGCTGGGCGTGGGCGTCCCGGACGTCAGGGAAGACCGACTCCAGCGCTTCGGCGAAGCCGTAGTGGACGTAGCCGGTGCGGGCGGGGCCGGGCCAGGGCGGCGTGGAGGAGTCGGAGAGCCAGTCGCGGATCTCGGTCGGTTGGGTGCCGCGGAACGCCGTGACGACCATGTGGTCGCTGGCCATGGTGTAGGCCTGGGTGTCCTCCAGCGGGAAGGGCGGGGTGAACCGGGTCTGATGGTGACGCACCCGGTCGAAGCCCCAGTCGCGGGCCTGCTGTTCGATGGCGGCCTCGTCCTGGTAGGCGAGTTCGGACGCCTTCGCCAGCCAGTAGGCATGCGGGACGCTGTAGTTCTTCGCCTGGTGGTCGAAGGTGGTGGGCACGGGCACGGCGATCTCTCCTCCGGGACGGCCGGCGGACGGGGGGAACGCACCGCCGGCGCGGACATCAGACCCCGTCGTACCAGAGCGCGCACCGCCGCCCCGGGCGGGCCGCGCCCGGATGTCACCCCGACAGACGAGCCGGTGCACAGGGCGGCGGGCTGCTACGGGTGGTAGAGGGTGCGGGCGTACGCCAGGTCGGCAGGCCCGTTCTGGCCGATGTGGAAGAAGTGGTTCACCTGCCAGGCCTGGGTGCTGCGCGCTTGCCGGTTGGTCGTGGTCACCCATGGCGGGTAGACGCGGAACCCCCGTTTCCCGCCGGAGCCGTTGCGGGAGACGATGTCGCGCTCGCACAGCACCTCGCGTGGGAGGACGAACTGCCCGAAGCCGTTGTCGTCGCGGCAGCTGATGACGAAGAGGTCCACCCCGTCGTCGGTGTCGAAGGGCCGGATCGGTCCCTCCTCGGAGCGCAACCACACGGTGACGAACTGGCCCACCTTCGTCGGGGTGGTCTTGGCCGCGCGGAACCGGACCGAGCGGCCGTCGATGGTGAACCGGCAGGCCGCGTATTCGGCGCTCTCCGGTTCGGCCACCGGAGGCGAACAGGCGAAACCGCTCGGGTCGTACACCAATGCCTTCGCCGCCAGCAGGTCACCGTGAAGCCCTGCCCACGGCTGATTCGTCACCATCCCGTCATCCTGCCATCGAGACTGCCACCCCCTTGAACCAGAAGTGCCTTCCTCGGGCAGACCCACGATCGGCGGCCCTGTGCGCCCCAACGAAGTTCCTAGCTAGGGTCTGTCGTCAGGCTCTCGCTGCGAAAAGCCGCGAAAGCAGGGCCTCCTGGATCGCTCGTTGGCGTAGACGCCCTCCGAGCTACCACGAGGCCCTGCTGCCATGCCCGCTACCGACCGCGATCACCCGATCGAGACTCCCGTTCGATCGGCAGGCCCCTTGATCGGTACGACAACGGCTACTTGCACAGGAACCCTTACACGTCCGGGCCCTTCACCGCTCGCCCGAGGTCGTGGGTGCGCGGTTACTGGTACTGCGTGGTGACGCTGACGCCGGTGAAGTCCTGCTGGGCGGCGAGGCTGAAGTAGACCCAGCCGGACGGCGGGTTGTTGATGGTCAGGGTCTCGTTGTCGCCAGCGTTGGTGGACTTCGCCTGGTAGCTGCTGGTGGTGGCCCAGCTGCTGCCGCCGTAGTACAGGTCGGCGTTGCCGGTGCCGCCGCTGCTGGTGATGGTCAGTTGCTTGACGCCGGCCGGCAGGTACAGGAAGTGGAAGCTGTAGTTGCCGGTGGTGGCCGCGAGGTTGTCGCGGCGGCAGTTCTTGTCGAACTGGCGCGGGTCGGCGATGGTGCAGAGCGGTGCGGCCGGGGCCGGGGCCTCCGGCAGGGGACCGCAGTCGTTGGTCGCGCAGGTGGTCTTCAGCCAGGTGGCGAAGCCGGCGTCGTAGCTGGTGCCGATGGTCTGCTTCAGGAAGGTGCGGGCACCGTTCCAGTCGCCGGCGCGGTACTTGGTGAGCACGGTCTCGATGTCCGCGCGGTGTTCCTGGAGCATGTAGCGGACCGCCAGCCAGCCCCACCGGTAGACCCGGTTCGAGTTGACGTCGGCGTCCGCCTCCTGGCCGTAGACGGTGTCGAACAGCTCGCTGAGCTTGTAGGTGTTCTTACTGGCCTCGTTGATCGCGGCGGTGTTGCGCTCGTTGCGGTAGCCGTACGAGATGTTCTCGGCGATGCCTTCGACCCACCAGATGGTCGGGGTGGTCTGGCTGGCCTCGAAGTCGCCGTACATGTTGTAGCGGCCGTCGAGGTAGTGGGTGTACTCGTGGTTGAGGTTCCAGATCTGGAAGTCGGGGCGCAGCCAGCTGGCCTCGTGGGCGATGAAGCGGGCCTGGTTGCCGGGCTTGGCCGGGTCGCCCTCCTCGTACATGCCGCCGTTGTCCACGTCGATGTCGTAGAAGGCCCAGGCGTACAGCGAGTACTGGGTGTAGTCGTCGAAGACGACGACCTCCAGGTTGGTGTTCACGTCACCGGGGATCGCGCCCTTGTCGCCGATCACCTTGTGGAAGTAGGCGTCCTGGTTGATCAGGCTGGTGCAGGTGGTGGCCAGCTGCCCGGGGGACATGTCCTGGGCGCGGATCTTCAGCCCCGGGTTGCAGATCCGCTGGATCGGCAGGATCACCGGGAGCAGACGGTCGCTCAGGTCGCAGATGGCGTAGGCCGCGCAGTTGCCCTTGTCGAACTGGCGGGTGGCCCAGCCCAGGTTCATGGTGATCGGGGCGGTGGGGCCGACGTTCGGGTAGCGGTTGATCAAGTCCTTGAGCAGTGGCCGCAGCCGGTCCTTGAGCTCGGGGACGTCGAGGGCGTAACCGAGGTAGCGGCCGATGTTGCTGACGATGTCCAGGCGGTTCAGCTGGGAGTCGTTGCGGGTGATGAATCCGGCCCAGGTGTCGAGGATGCTGGGGTCGGTCTTGAGGGCGGCCTTCCAGCCCTGGCTGTCGGTCTTGGAGTCGAAGCCGTCCTTGATGACCCACTCGAAGTGGTCCAGGGAGAGGGTCATCGACTGGGGCCAGGTGCCGTTGTAGTTGGCGAGCACCCACTTGACGACGCTGGCGTACCGGCCGAGCGTGTGGGTCTGGCCGATCACCGTGACGACCTCGTTGAGGGTGTCGCCGTTGGCGTCGGTGACGTCCTTGCTGTGCGGGGCGGCGAAGAAGGCGTCCAGCGCGCCGCGGGCCGCAGTGTCCAGGGTGGCGCCGTAGCTGCCGACCTCGTTCGGGCGGGTCTCCTGCACGTAGTAGCCGGCGCGCAGGAACATCACCAGCTGCCCGATGGACGTGCTGTTGTCGCCCGAGTAGGTGGCGGAGGTGTCGCGCAGTGCGTTGGCGACGGTCACCATCTGGGACTCGCGGAAGGCCTTCCCGGCGTCGGCGCCGGTGAGGTTGAACAGCGGGTAGGCGCAGGGGACGTTCGGCAGTGCCTTGAGCTGCTGGACCAACGCGCTGCCCGTGGCGTTGATCACTCCGGACAGGTTCGGGCAGGGCTCCCCGGCGGTGGCCGAGAACTGCTTGGCCGCCTTGGCGGGCTCGCTGACCGGGGCGCCCGGCGCGGTGGCCTCCTCTGCGTGGTCCTGGGCGAAGAGCTTGAAGGAGCTGTTGTTCCTGGCGTCGGGTGACTTGGGGACCGGGATGGACCGCGGCGCCTGGGTGGCGGGTCCGGCGGCGTTCGCGCCAGCCGGGGTCGTGGCGCCGACGGGGGCGGCCTGGCTCTGCGGTGTGAACAGGCCGAGCGCGATGAAGAGGGCCGCGCCGAGCGCGGGGAGTCTGCGCGCGTTGACCTTCGATATCCGGGAGAGACGCATCTGTGGGGGCCTCCGGGGCCGTTGTGACCGCGTGTTGGGGCACGCGACCGCTCGATGTGTGACATGTAAAATGTCACGTGTCGCATAGGCTCGGGAAGACTCGGGACCGGATTGCCGTCCACCGCAACCGAAACGTTGTCAGATCGGGCGGCTCCGGACCTGCTCCTGGCGAAAACGCCATCCGCCCTGTTCAGGCCGCGTGTTGGTACTCGTGGAGTGTGCCGCCGAGGACGGCGCGGTCGGTGGCGGTGGACGTGGGCCTGCCGACCTGTCGCTGAAGTGCGAGTGGTTGGTGGCACAGGGCGAGGACCTCGATGTCCTTCTCTCAGCTGCTCATCGGCAGGAGTGGTTCAGCACGATTCACCCGGTCGTCGGTCAGAGCCGGAGCCATGGATCCGCGATATCGCGAGGCCGATCCTCCGGCCCCCGGGGTTGCCGTAGTCCAGAGGCACCTTGACCTTCGCGCACTCGAACCCCGCCGGCCCGCCCGCGTCGCAGCGCTCCCAACGAAGCTCCTGCTGCGCGTACTCCTGGAGCGGATCGCCTCCAGTCTTCGTTCAGGCGCACTCGCCCCCCGTACGGCGCAGGGATGGGTTCATGATCAGACTTGCGGCGTACGGGGGACTGGCTGACGTAAGGCCAGAGTCCCACCTCCCGCCGCCCGTCGGTCAGGGTCGACGGCCTGTCGCCCGCCTGCCGGCGCTCGCGTTGTGCACTCCTCGGCCCGCAGCGCGGCGACGGTACGCCCGGCCGTGGTACGCCTGGCCGTGGTACGGCCGGCGCGGCCGATCGCCTCGACGGCAAACGAACTGCCTAGCGGCCGATGTCGTCCAGCGCGGCGAGATCGTCGTCGGAGAGCTGGAGTCCCGCGCCTGCGACGTTCTCTCGCAGGTGTGCCACCGACGAGGTGCCGGGGATCAGCAGGATGTTCGGCGACCGCCGCAGCAGCCAGGCCAGGGCGACCGACATCGGCGTCGCGTCCAGCCGGGAGGCCACCGCCGTGAGCGCGGAGGACTGCAGCGGACTGAAGCCGCCGAGGGGGAAGAAGGGCACGTAGGCGACGCCCTGTTCGGCGAGTTCGTCGATCAGCTCGTCGTCGTGGCGGTGGGCGAGGTTGTACATGTTCTGGACGCACACGATCGGCGCGATCGAGAGTGCCTCGGCGACCTGTTCCGCCGTCGCGTTGCTCACGCCGAGGTGCCGGATCAAGCCCTGCTGCTGGAGTTCGACGAGTGTTTCGAAGGCCTCGGCGAGCGAGCCCGGCTGGGGACCCTGGGCGTCGCCGAGCCGGAGGTTGACCACGTCCAGCGTGTCGAGGCCGAGGTTCTCCAGGTTCTCCTGGACGGCCCTGCGCAGGTCTTCGGGCTTGCGGGCCGGGGGCCAGCCTCCCTCCTGGTCCCGGGTCGCGCCGACCTTGGTCACGATGTGCAGCGAGTCGCGGTACGGGTGCAGGGCTTCGCGGATCAGCTGGTTGGTGATGTGCGGGCCGTAGGCGTCGGCGGTGTCGACGTGGGTGATCCCGAGGCCGACGGCCTCGCGCAGAACAGCGAGCGCGCCGTCGTGGTCGGCGGGCGGGCCCATGACCCAGGGACCGGTGAGCTGCATGGCGCCATAGCCGAACCGGGTGACGGTCAGGTCGCCCAGGTTCCAGGTGCCGCCGGGAAGCGTCGCGGGGAACGTGCCCATTCTCTTGCCTTTCGTGTCAGCGAGGTGGTGGTGCCTGTCGGCGCCCTGCACCATCATTGGTGAGTAGCTTCCTGACAGGAAGTAGGTACTTCGGAGTGCGTAAGGCACCCGCGGGTGAGAGGAGCAACCGATGGCGACGGTGACGGCGGCCCAGCAGAGGGCACAGGCCAAGGTGGAGTACGACGCATTCCTGGCGGTCTGCCCCAGCCGCAAACTGCTCGACCGGATCTCCGACAAATGGGTCGCACTGATCCTGGCCGGGCTCGGCAGCGACGCCCCTCACCGGCCGGGCGCCGACTGCGCCGGCGAGCCCCGGGCGTTGCGCTACTCGGAGCTGCTGCGCCTGCTGGCCGGTGTCAGCCAGAAGATGCTCACCCAGACGCTGCGCTCCCTGGAGCGCGACGGCCTGGTGTCCCGCACCGTGGTGCCGACCGTGCCCGTCACCGTCTCCTACGAGCTGACCGATCTCGGCCTGTCGTTGTACGGGATGATGCGCGGCCTCAAGGCCTGGGCCGAGGTGCACATGGATGATGTGCTGGCCAACCGCGAGACCTACGACACCCGCGGCGCCTGACCCGCGGCGCCTGAAAGCCACAAGGGCAGGACGAGGCCGGGTGCCCGTTTCGGGCACTGGCCCGGTTCCTCAGGGGTGATATCAGGGGCGATATCAGGGGCAGTCCGGAGGTGCCGATCCCGCGTGGGGCCGTAGCGTCGGCGCGGCGGGTGGCCGATGCGCCCGACCGACCCCCACGGAGAAGGCGAGCGCGTGTTCCGGAGCAAGGTTCCAGCAGCGGCCCCGTCTCCTGGCGAGGGGCGGGCCCCGGGCCAGCCGTATGTCGTCGAGCAGCACGGGATGCGGATGGCCGCGCTGGAGCCCGGCGGGAGTGGGACGAAGCCGTGCTGAAGATCGCCGCAGCCACCCTGCGCCACCGCCTGACGGGCTTCGCGGGCGCCTTCCTCGCCCTCACGCTCGGCACCACGATGATCGGCATGATGACGCTGACCCTCGCCGCCACCTTCGGCACGCCGCACCCGGGTCCGCAGCGGTTCAAGGAGGCCTCGGCCGTCCTGGCACCGCAGGGCTTCGACGGGCGCCCGATGAAGGCCCCCGCCGTCCTGCCGCCCGACGTCGTCGCGAAGGCGGCCGCGACCGGGCACGCTACGCCCGACCGCAGCTTTCCCGTGCAACTCGCCTCCGGCTCCGGGGAGATGACGGGCCACCCCTGGCCCTCGGCCGCCTTCGCGGGCTACCGCCTGGCGGCCGGGCGCGCGCCGCAGGCCGCGGACGAGATCGTCGTCGGCGGCGGCTCCCGGGAGCCGATCGGACGCCAGACCGGCGTCACGACGGGCGACGGCGCCGGCCACTACCGGGTGGTGGGCGTCACCGACGCGCTCTGGTTCGAGAACGTGGTCTTCTTCACCGCCGCCGAGGCGCAGCGCCTGTCACCCGGAGTGAACGCGCTCGTCACCGACCAGGACGCGAAGCAGCTGGCCGCGCTCGCAGGCGACCGGGCCGTGGTCCTCACCGGCGACGGCCTGACCCGGCTGGACCCCGACTCCACCGGCGGCGCCCAGGCACTGGCCAACGCCCAGGCCATGGCGGGCAGTACGACCGGACTCGCCGTGTGTGTCGCGGTGTTCGTCGTCGCCGCGACCTTCGCCTTCGCCGCCGAGCAGCGCCGCCGCGAACTGGCGCTGCTGCGCCTGGTGGGCGCGGCCCCCGGGCAGGTGCGGCGCATGGTGCTCTGGGAGGCCCTGCTGATCGGCCTGGCCGCGGCGGTCGCCGGCTGCCTGCTCGCACCGCTGTGCACCGTGCCGCTGCGTTCCTGGATGCTCGACCACCACGTGGCCCCGTCGTGGTTCACCATCCCCGTCACCGTCCTGCCGCTGCTGGTCGCCGCCGTCATCGGCGTCGCCGCCGCGCTGGCCGGCTCGGCCGCGACCCTGGTGCGCGTCTCGCTGATCCGCCCGATCGAGGTGCTGCGCGAGAGCGTGCTGGAGCGCCGCGCGATGACGCCGGCCCGCTGGCTGCTGGGCGTCGGGATGCTGGCCGGCGCGGTCGTCGCGGGCATCGTCATCTCCCGCACCGAGCCGTACCTCGCGGCCAGCGCCCGCAAGTACGAGGTGGTGCCGGTGCTCTACGTCGGCGCGGTCACCCTGCTGGCCCCGGCCCTGCTGCGCCCGGTGACGAGGCTGCTGCTCCGCCCGCTGCGCAGCTGCGCCACGGCCGGCCCGCTGCTGGTGCGGGAGAACATCCTCACCTCCCGGCGCCGTACGGCCGCCACCGTGGCGCCGATCGTGGTGGCCGTTGGGCTGGTCGCCGCGATGCTGACGATGCAGGAGTCCGGCGACGCGGCGCTGCTGGCCCGGCAGCAGCAGGAGATCCGCGCGGCGGACGTGGTCGTGCCCGGAGGCTCGGGGATCGACGGTTCGACGCTCGCCCGCCTGGCGGCCGTGCCCGGGATCCGGGTCACCCCGGTCGCCTCGATGAACGTCCGGATCGGTACCGCCGCCGGTGAGCAGATCGACTCGCTGAGCGCGAAGGCCGTCCCGGCGGCGGCGCTGGGCGTCACCGTCACGCCGCCGGTGCTCTCCGGCTCCCTCGCCTCGCTGCCCGAGGACTTCCTGGTCATCGACGAGCACGCGGCCGAGTCCGACGCCCTGGCGGTCGGGGACCGCGTGGTCATGCTGCTGCCGACCGGCGCGAGGGCCTCGACCGTCGTCGCGGCGGTGGTCGCGCGCGGCCTGAACGGGGACGACACCTACGTGTCCTCGGCGCTGACCGGCGCGCTGATGCCGAGCCGGGTCTACCTCGACTCCTCGGCGGGCGCCGGCGCGGCGCTCGACCCGCAGCAGACGGCCGCGGTGAACCAGGCGCTGGCAGGTTCCGGCGCGCACGTGGTGACCTACGACGCCTACCTTGAGGCCGAGCGCGCGCATGCCGCGCAGCAGACGGACAACGCGGCGGTGATCATCCTGGGGATCGCGCTGGCCTACGCGCTGATCGCGGTCGCCAACACCCTGATCATGGCGATGGCGGGGAGGCGGCGGGAGTTCGCCCTGCTCGCTCTCACCGGCGCGGTGCGCGGTCAGATCGTGAGGGTGGCCGCGGCGGAGTCGGCCGTGGCGGTGGTCGTCGCCACCCTGCTCGCCGCCGTGGCGACCGCGCTCGCCGCACTGACCCAGCGCGTCTCGTTGGGCAAGCTCGTGGCCGACGCGCCGACGGTGGTCCCGTGGGCGCGGATCGGGGAGGCCGTCGCGCTCTGCGCCCTCGTCGCCCTGGCCACCGCGGCGGGCGCGGCCGTGCGGGCGACCCGTGGGCGGGCGGTCGAGAGCGCGGGCATCCGCGAGTGAGGAGCCGCCCGGCAGAGGCCTGGACCTTCGGGTGAACACCACTGAGCCGACGGCCTGTCAACGCACCCGTTGACGGGAGCGTTGACGCCGCGTCTACCGGGGCCCGGTGGCATGAGCGCAGGCCGGTTCCAGGGGGGAACCGCCCGAGAGGAGAGCCCCGAGATGTTCACCCGTCGTACGGCCGCCGCCGTCGTCCTGTCCGCCGCGACCGTCGTGTCCGGGATGGCCTTCGGCGCCGGGACCGCAAGTGCGGCCGAGTCGCTCCCGTCCAGCGGCGCCGACTACCGTATCTCCAGTTACGCGGGCGGCGCCCTCCAGTGGGACAGCCGCAACAACGCCTCCAACGTGGTGGTCCGCGACTGGAACGAGTCCTCCGCCCAGCAGGTCTGGACGGTCAGGGACGAGGGCAACGGCACCTGGTCGGTCAAGGTGCCCGGCACCAACAACGCCGTCGACCGGGACCGGGTCAAGAACACCGTCGGTGCCTGGAACTACGTCGGCACGGACAACCAGAAGTGGTGGCTGGAGAACATCTCGGCGGGCAACGGCCGGGCCTGGCTGCTGCACAGCGTCTCGGACAGCAATCTCTGCCTGGCCCGTGGCGCGGACCTGAACGCCAAGGTGGCCGCCTGCAACGCTGGGGACCAGGCGCAGTCCTGGAACCTCGACCGCAACGGGGCCACCACCCCGCCGACCGCCGGCCGCCCGACCATCGACCTCGACTACTCGCAGGCCCCGGACCTCGGGCCGTGGCTGGAGCAGCAGAAGAAGACCGTCGCGGACTACTACCCGACGATCTCCAACCTGATCACCAAGGGAGCCTTCGCCGCCCCCAGCTACTTCAAGATCATCTTCGACCCGAAGCTGACCGACAACCCCGCGTTCACCACCGTGAACCCCAGCAACGGCGTCAAGGAGGTCCACGTCAACATCGGCTACACCCGCGGGAACAAGGGTGACACCGGCTTCCTGGTGCACGAGGCCGTGCACGTCGCGGTCTGGGACAGCCCGTTCTCCGGCAAGTGGTGGCTGGGCGAGGGTCTGGCGGACTGGGTGCGCGACTACAACTTCCAGCCGGGCACCGGCGCCCAGCACTTCGGCCCGGACTCCAACTACGACAGCGGCTACCAGGCCACCGCCCGGTTCATCGACTACGTCTCGAAGGCCTACAACAAGCCCGACCTGGCACACCTGCTGAACACCACGAACTACAACGAGCAGATCTGGGTCCAGCTCACCGGCAAGAGCGCCCAGCAGCTCTGGAACGAGATGCCCAAGTAACCCGCGCCCCCACACCCCACCCCCCGGGGGCGGGCCGCCCCCCCCCGGCGCGGGGCGGGGGCGGGCGTGGGGGAGGCGCCGCGC
>NZ_JBHWIJ010000063.1:0-6674 GCF_042732255.1 Kitasatospora sp. NPDC059803
CGTGAGCTCGCTGGCACCCCACCGCCCGCGCCCCCCCCCCCCGGCCGGGGTGTCGCCGTGGTGGTCGCGGCTCTGCGCGCGAACACCACGGTGCGGGCCATGCGGCCCCAGCCGGTGGTGGGAACGCTGCCCGCGCGCCCCGTCCTGCGCCGCCAGATACCGGCGGCGTGAACACCGCCTAGAACCCCGGGGGGGGGGGGGGGGGGGCGCGCCGGCGGCCGCGGCCGCGCGCGCGAGAGCGAGCCCGCGGCTGCCCTCCCCCCTGCGCAGCCGCCACCGGACTCCAGACACCCGCCCCGGGAGCGACACGGGGCGGGTGGCGGAAGAGTCGCGCCCCAGTCCGTGGGCGCGCGTGCTCACCGCGCCCAGGCCTTCTTTCCACTTCCACCTACTCCGTACCCGAGGACTGCGCCGTGAGCGTCGGACCGCACACCACCCGCAAACTGGACGTCAACGCCTGTTCGGCCGTGGCGCAGGCCTGCATGGGTACCGGCGACCACGTCCGCCGGCAGGCCGTCCAGCCGGCTCCGTGGATCCGGGGGCCGCGATGACGGCTCTGCCCGGTCCTCAGCTCCCGTCCGACGGAGCCGCGGGCCCCGGAGCCGGCGTGCCCGGGGGCCTGCTGGAGGCGGCGCTGAAGCTCGTCCCGGTGACGGACGACATCGGCGTGCTTCTGGCCTTCATCGGGGACCAGCTCCACGAGCACTGGGGCGGCCCCGTACTGGTCAATCCGAGCCTGTGGCTGGTGGAGGAGCGCTGCGAGCGGGCGGCCCGCCACCGCCAGCGGGCCCTGAAGAGCACGGACGCCGTCGCCGACGCGCTGATCGAGTGCTCGCTGGAACTGTTCGATGCCGACCTGCGCGCAGACGACGCCGGCACCCTGGACACGGTGCGCAGGGTCGCCGCGATGGTCGCCTCCCTCCCCTACCTGGACAACCCGGTGCCGGCCGAAGACGCTACCGCGCCGAGCCCCTGCGCACCCCGCGCACTGCCAACAAGGACACCACCATGCGCCCCATGACACAGACGCAGACCGCCACGGCCCGAACCGGCCCCCGGACCGGCCACGCCACCGAGGCCGCCACCGCGCAGGAGGACACCGGCTGGACGGGCCGGGCGCCGGACATCCTCCGCTCCTACTACCTGGGCGCGACGGTCACCGAACTTCTTGAGTGGTACGGGATTCCCGACCGCAACCGATTCAACCGGTTCCGGCTGCTCCACCACGCGCCCGCGCGCCCGCCGCGCCGGCCCCGGGCCGCCGACGCGCAGCCGCAGCAGGCCGGGCAGACCCCCGAGGACCTCCTCGTCCGGTGGCTGCCCGACCTGATCCACGACATGGAGCAGCGGGTCCTCACCTCCCTGATGGGCACCGTCCTGTGACACCTGATGAGAGCCGCGACGCCGTCTACGCGACCGCGCGGCGCCAGGGCCTGGACCCGCGCGGCGCCACCCTGCTCCAGGGCGGCCCCCACCACACCTGGCGCCTGCCCAAGTCTGGTGCGATCGCCCGGGTCTGGCGCCCCGGCACCAGCTTCGAGGAGGCCTTGCGGGCAAACCGGATCGCCCTGTGGCTGCTGCGCAACGGCATCGCGGCCGCGCGGCCGGTCGGCCGGTCGGCCTGCCCGGTGCAGTACGAGGGCCGTTACCTGCTCCAGGTCACCGTCGCCGTTGACCTCGGCGACGAACGTCCCACACCCGCTCAACTCGGCGCGGTACTACGGGAGTTGCATGGCCTGGAGGTCCCGGCTCAGCTCGGTCTGCCGACGTTCAGCCCGTTCCCGGTGCTGGCACGGCGCATCAAGAGCCTTCCGCCGGACGTCCTGTCCCCCCAGCAGCGGTCGCGCGTTCGGGCACTGCTGGCCGGCGCCCGTGAGGCGTGGAGGGCCACCGACTGGCCCGAGCGGTGCGTGATGCACGGCGACCCCGGCCGCGGGAACTGCATCACCACCCCCGAGGGGGTGGCGCTGATCGACTTCGAGCGCACCTCGGTCGGACACCGGTGGCGCGACCAGGCGTCCGCCGCGTGGCGGCGTGACGTCTTCGGCGCCGGCCCCGACGAGTACGAGGAGTTCGCCGAGGCGTACGGCGCCGACGTGACGGCCCTCGACGGCGGCCGTATTTACCGCGAGGTGCTGACCCCGGAGTTCGCCGTCAACGCCTGGCTCAACTGGGCCGAATACGCCCAGGCCGAGCCGGAGCTGCAGCCCGAGGCCGACCGGCGGCTGGCCACCATCACCACCGACCCGGTCCTCCCGCCCTTCCCCTGGGGCTGGGCTCCCAACAGCGCCGCGGCCAAACAGCCGGAGCCCGCGGCGTGCGCGGCAGCCCCCGCACCGGCCCCGGGGAGCGCGTCGTGATCGCCGAACTGTCCATGCATGACGCCGTCCGCTGGCTGGGCAGGGAACTCGGGGGCGCGGGGTTCCGCGCCTGGGACGTCAAAGAGGACGGGGTGCGCTACACCCGGGTCACCGAGGGCATCGGATGGTGTCAGCCGGCCGGCGCCGGGACGGAGTCGTGGCCTCCCGGTGCGCTCGGATGCCTGCGCGTCTTCTGGTACCCCGACCCGGTGTACCAGAGGGACTACCGCAAGAAGACCATCCCGGCCGGCGCCGCCGAGCACTGGCAGACGAGTACCGAGGCACTGCTCGCCGTCCTGCACGGGCTCGGCCTCGGGGCGGCGAGGACCGGGCCGCCCCGGACCCCGGACAGGCACAGCTTCGCAGCCTTGCTGGTCTGGGAGCCGGGACCGGATACCCCAGCCGAGTGGCCGCCGCCCGGCGCGTGGGAAGGCGTACCGCCGACCCGCCCGAACTTCGTTGACGGCTGGCCCGGATGGAAGGACCGCGGCCCCGGCGACGAGGTCAGCTGGGCCTTGCGAGATCTTGCCAGGCAGCGGGAGGCCGAAGGCCGGACGAAGACCGGCCGGGTGTCGGTCGCCGATCACGACGGCGTTCTGTGGCCGCCCGGCGCGCACGCGTGTGCCTGCGTGCATTGGCACCCGGACAAGGAGCACGTGCGCGCTGCTGACGGATCGCTGTCGGCCGCCGCCTTCGAGCACTGGTGCGAGGGCACCAGCAGGCTCCAGGACGACCTGGCCGCGCTCGGCTACGAGAGCCGCACCGCGTGGACGCACCCTGCGGAGGTGAGGGACTTCGCCGTCGTCCTGGCCTGGCGGGGCGCGCGCTCCTCCTCCTCCTGAGCCCGAGCGGTCCTGCTCGCCCCGGCCCGTGACAACGACCGCACGTCTACGCCCGACCCGATCCTGAGAGGACCATCGTGTACGCCGTCTCACCCACCATGCCCACCATGCCCGCCACGAGCACCGTGGACGCCGGGCGCAGCTGGCTCGCGTACTGGAGCCCCGATCCGGGGGAGTGCCTGGCCGCGTGGGACGGGGGCGGGCTGGCGGCGATCCCGATGGGTGCGTTCTGGGTCGTGCAGACCTCGGCGACGTTGGGGTTGCGCGCGGTGCAGGTGCTGCCGCAGTGCGGGCCGGTCCTGCACAGCGTCGTGGGCGCGACGGTGGAGTTCCTGGTGGCGCCCCCGACGGCGCCGCTTCGATCGGGGTGGCGCGGCATCGGCCGGGTGTTGGACCGGGGCGTTCTGCCGTGTCCGGCGCCGGGCGCGGCCGCGCCGTCGACGCCGGGGGGCCTGCCGGTGCGCAGGGCGGCGAAGTGGGTGGTGGAGCCGGACGGCAGCGGCCGGCTCCTGGCCCTGGACGAGGTGCTGGGAGCACTGAGCGAGGACTACGAGCGCGTCGTCGCCCGGGACGGGGAGCGGGAGTGCGCCGGGGCGGTGGGTTCGGCCCGGCCGCTGGCCGCGGGTGCGTTCCTGCGCGCGGCGCGCAGACCGGTCTGAGTCGCGATCTCCTGGCAGCGCCCCGACTTGGGCGGCTGTCAGGTGCGGCCCGCCTTGTGGTGGGACGGGCCGGCGGCGGGAGCGTGCGTGCCCCACCCCCGTGGGTGCGCCCGTCCCCGCCGTAACCCCTGGTTCCGCCCCGGCTCTGCTCCGGGGGCGCAACCAGGCAACCCTGGTGCCGCGCCCTTGCCCGGCGCGGCACCACCCCATGGACGGCCGCTCCGATAGCGGTCAGGCGGTGGGCCCGTGGAGACCTGGTGGGCTATCAGGGGCCCACCGCCACCCCTTCGACCACGAGAGACGAGGACCAGGAGATGGGATCGGGGAGGGCGGCGTTCGCCGACGGCCGTGCGAGACTCGCGGCGGCGCCGCCGGCAGCCCGCAGACGGGGGCGCAGCCGGTCCCCGAGTCGCCGGGGGGAGTGGAGCGGCCGCGGCCGTTGGTGGTGGTGGCGTGGGACCTGGAGGGCGCCGACCTGTCGAGGGCCGCGGTCTGGCTGCGTGACCAGGATCCGGACCTGGCTCCACCTCGACCAGGACCGCCTGCACACCGTCCTGGCTGCGGGGAATCGCTGATGCACGAACAGGCGGGGCGACCGGGGTCGCCTCACTGACATTGACATTCACGGCTTCCGCCGCCGCAGCGACCGTGCGACGGGCGGCGGACGACAGCCGACGCGGGACGGCCGAGAACCTGGGGAGGTCCGGGTCCTGCGTCCGGCTCTGCCTGCTCCCGAGGGTGCCCGTGGTCCCGCACTCGGCGGAGGCACCGGAGCAGGCCCCTGGGCCGGGTCATCACCTGACCGGCCCGGCCCAGGAATACCCATCCAACTACCTTTCACAGGAACAACGTTGACTCCAGAGGAAAGCCTCAAAGTGGTCCGCGCGGCCGCCCGGTACCAGGGCTTCGACCCGTACGGTGCGACCCTTCTGCAGCCCGGCCACAACCACACCTGGCGCCTGCCCGAGGCGGGAGCCGTCGGCAAGGTCCACGGGCCGCCCGCCACGTTCGTGTCGACGTACCGCCAGAACCTGGCTGCGTTGTGGCTGCTGGATAATGGCGTCCCGGCCGCCAGGCCGATCGGCCCCGAGCGCTATCCCGTCCGGCACGGCACCGGCCGCAAGGTACTCCACATCACCTTCGCCGAAGACCTCGGCAACAACACCACGCCGCCCGAGCCCGAGCAACTCGCCTTGCTGTTAAGGAAGTTGCACGGCCTGCCCGTTCCCTCCCGGCTGGGCCTGCCGGTCTTCGACCCGATTCCCTCCCTGGCCATGCGCATCAGCACCCTCCCGGTCGGGATCCTGAACCGCGGCCGGCGCGAGCGTTTGCGTGAGCGCCTGGAGGCCGCCCGTGCCGCCTGGCAGACCACCGAGTGGCCCGAGCGGATGTGCGTGCAGCACGGCGACGTCGGCCTGGCCAACTGCATCACCACCCCCCACGGCACCCCCACCCTGATCGACCTCGAACGCATGGCGATCGGGCCCGGCTGGTGGGATCTGGCCGCGATGGCCTGGCGCCGCGACGCCCTGGGCGCCGACCCCGACGAGTACGCCGAGTTCGCCGCCGCCTACGGCGTCGACATCACCGCCCACGACCACGGCCGCACCTACCACCAGGTACTCACCCCGGTCTGGGCGATCAGCGCCTGGCTTGCCGCCGTCGGCTACGCCCGGCAGGACCCCTTCTGGCAGCGCCAGGCCGACCTGCGGCTGGTCACCGTCCTCGCCGATCCGCTGCCGCCGTTCCCCTGGCACTGGGCCCTGGCCGATCGGGCCGGGAAGAAGCCCCTTGAGGTGACGCCGTGAGCGCCCTGACCGAACCGGTGCCCGGCGACCGGGCCGCCCTGCTGGTCGCCCGTACCGGCATCCCGGTGCTGCTGCTGGCGGGCGAGACGGGAGTACCGACGCTGGCCGCGAGCGTCGGCACCGCGGACCCGCGCCGCTACACCGCGACCACCGCTCTCTACGGCGACGGCATGCGCGGCGAGGTCCACGCCCCCGGCGGTCCCGACCCGGAGCAACTGGTTCACCAGGCACTGCCCGGCGCCGCGCCGGTCCGGTTCGCGCTGCTGGCGACGCCCGGCGGGATGACCCTGGGCGTCGAGGCCCGACACGACGGGCTGGTCGCCCGGGCCGGTGTCTGGCAGGGCTGGACGCTGCTGCACATCACCCTCGATCAGTACGACCGGGGCCGGCTCCCGGCGCTTCGGCTGATTGGCGCGGACTCCCTCCCCCGCGGCCGCCCGGGCCGTCCGTCCTGCCCCGAGTCCGCGCGTCGCCTTCGGCAGGTCAGCCGGTGATCACTGTCTACGGCGCCGCGGTGCGCGCGGGCGTGCAGGCCCCCGCGTTCCCGTCGATGTTCCTGGCCGGCGCACCGCAGCGGCCCCCGAGGGCGACGCTCCGCATCCGATCCGGGCGCCCGATGCCGCTGCTGATCGCCGGTGCCCACTGCCCGATCTGTGACGGTCAGTTCATGGCCACCCCGGCCGCCGTCGAACTGCTCTGCCTCACCGCACACGGCTTCAGCGCCCACGCGATCGGCCGTCGCCTGAACACCGGCGCGGCCGCGGTCGCGGACGACCTCCAGGCTCTGACCGTCCAGCTCGCGGCCGCCAACGCGGTACAGGCCGTCGACATCGCCGTTCGGGCCGGGCTGCTGCCCGGGCCCGCGCGCCGCCCCGGGGGGGGGGGCATGTGGCCCCCGCGGGGCCGGGGGGGCGAGCACTGGCCTGGGCGCCGGGGCTCAGCACAGCCCCTATCGCTCGAGGGCGGGGGCCGCCCCCCCCCGCCGGGGCCCCGTGCGTGGACGAC
>NZ_JBHWIJ010000063.1:6684-20930 GCF_042732255.1 Kitasatospora sp. NPDC059803
GCCCCCCCCGCGGCTCGGGCCCGACCACCGCGCGGTGGGGCGGGGGCGGGGGCCGGGCCCGGCGCCCCGCGGGGTCTCCCGTCAGGGAACCCCGGGGCGGCAGCTGGCCGTCTTCCAGGGCATGGCCGACGGGCTGACCGACAGTCAGATCGGCAGAGCGATCGGGCGCACCGCCCGCGCGGTCGCCGCCTGCGCGCAGCACTTCCTGCAACGTCACCAGCTGAAGACCCGCCCGCAGGCGGTGCGCCTGTTTCACGCCGCCCGGCTCCTGGACGACACCCACCCCTGCCCCTGTCTGAGTGAACCCGGAACCACATCATGACCGATTCAGGATTCCGTCCCGACAGCATCCGGGGCCTTGCCTGTCCGGAGTGCGGCGTCAGCGTGAGCGTCACCCTGTTCCAGCAGCAGGTCCTGTACCAGCTGGCCTGGGGCGTGCCGACCGCCCAGATCGGCCGGCTGGTGAGTGACGGCAGTGTCCCCAGGCCCGAGGACCAGGAGCGGGGAGCGGCGGCGATCCGTACGGTCCTGCGCCTGCTGAAGGCGAAGGGGCGTGTCCAAGCGGTCGACACCGCCTGCCGGAGTGCGCTCATCGTCCCGCCCACCGGGCTCCGGCCGCCGTCGGACGGGATCCCGGAGGACCTCCTGCGGGTCGCCGAACTGCTGGCGATCGGCATGACCCGGAAGGAGATCGCCGCGCACCTCGACATCAGCATCGGTGCCGTGAAAACGCGGTTCGACCGCCTGTACGACATGCTCGGCGTCACGACCGGGGACCACGCCGTCTTCTCGCTCCACGCCATCGGCATCCTCCCGGCGCACCACCCCTGCCTCTGCAACGGGGATCGATGAACCGTCACCCGGCAACGCCACCCGGCCCACCGCTTACCCGACGTCGGCTCGGTCTCGGTTTGGTGCGGGTCACCGCTCAGCTGGCCATGGCCAGCTCCGTGCGTGCCCGCTGCAGCAGGTCCCGAACCGCCGGCTCCTTCGGCCAGCGCCGCAACTCCGTCGTGTAGTCCCGCACGTAGTCCCGTGCCCGCGTCGACTGCACCCGCGCGAGGATGTCGATCGCCCGGTGCCCCATCGCGACGCCTTCCGCGAGGTTGCCGCCCTGCAGGTGCACCGTCCCGAGCACCGTGAGGCGCAGCCCGACCGAGCGGGCGAACGAGTCCTTGGGCATCGTGTCGGCGTGCCGGTTCCACGTGAACGCCGCCTTCGGGTTGCCGAGGTCCCGCCATACTTCGACCGCGTCCGATGCGAGCCGGGTGTGGCTCATATAGCTGATCCACTCCGGATCGTCGCCGGGGCGTGTGCGGTCGAGGAGCGTCTCCGCCTCCGACAGGGCGCGCGATGCCGCCCGCGGGTCCCGTGACCGGCCGTGTGCCCGGGCCTCGACCATTTTCGCGAACGCCAGCACCCGCGGGCTCGCTGACCCTTTCGCGCGCTCGTAGCCGCCCTGGACCATGTCGATGGCCTCGCTCGGGTAGCCGCGCAGCATGGCCTGCAGCGCCATCGTGGACATCACGTGGCTGCCGACCTCGGTGTCGCCAGCCGCGCGGGCGAGTGCGAGGGCCTGGATGAAGTGCCGTTGTGCGGCGTCGTGCTGGCCCATGTCCAGTGCGGCCCAGCCGACGACCCGGGCGAGCTCGGCGGTCACGCAGTACAGCTCGGCGCCGATCTTCTCCGGGTAGGTGCCGACCAGCAGCGGGCTCGCGCGGTGCCGGAGGCAGTCCGCGACGCTGCTGGAGCGCCAGCTGCCGCCGCCGTACTTCGAGTCCCAGGAGCGGGCCTCGCTTGCGGCCTGCCACAGCTCCTCCAGGTCCGCGCGGCCGACCTGGAGGCTGCCGCGGTGCCCAGGCAGCGGCGCGGAGGGCTGGACCAGCCAGCGGGTGACCGGGGTGGTGTAGGCGGCGACGGCGAACGCGCCGCCGATGAAGTCGCGTCGGTGCACGGTGCTCCAGAAGTTCGCGGCGTTGCGCACGGCGTCGCCCGGGTTTCTGGGGAAATCCAACCCCATCGCGGCCGGGTCAGCGGGGAGGCTGGCCATGCCCATCTCCGTGAGGGTGACAGGCCGTCCGAGGCGTTCTCCCAGCGCAATGGCGATGAGCTCGGGGGCCGGGGCGTCGGGGATCATGCCCTTGTCCACCCAGTTGCCGACACTCGTATGGGTGTATGAGCGCGGCTGACCGCGCTGCGCGGAGAGCTCGTTCACCCGCTGCGCGAGGCCCTTGCGGCTGCGGCCGCTTGCGGCCAGGAGCGTGCCGAGACGGTGGTTCGGTTCGCGGGTCTTGCGTGGTGCCGGCGCCATGAGAGGTCTCCTGTCTGCCGGTGGCCGGGCTTCGAGGGTAGGCCCACAGGCAGCAACACCGGTACCGCTCCTGTGATTTGTGGGCCCCCTCTGTGTGCCTGCCGGGCACCACCCTTCCGGGAGTGTTCTGGAAGCCGGTCGGACCGCTCCTCGCGACAGGGCAGGGCGGCCGCCCCCCGGAATGGAGGCGCGCATGCGCCAGCTGCTCGTCACCGGCGGCGCCGGTTTCATCGGATCCCACTTCGTCAAGCGGATGCTCGCCGCCGACGACGTCGAGCGGATCACCGTCCTCGACGCCCTCACCTACGCGGGCAACCTGGACAACCTGGGTCCGGCGCTCGACTCGCCGAAGCTCACGTTCGTCCACGGCAACATCCTCGACACCACGCTCGTCACCGACCTGATGGCCCGGCACACCGCGGTCGTGCACTTCGCCGCCGAGTCCCACGTCGACCACAGCCTCGCCGACGCCGGGGCGTTCGCCGCGACGAACGTCCTGGGCACCCAGCGGCTCCTGGAGGCCGCGGCCAACGCCGAGGTGTCCAAGTTCGTCCACGTGTCCACCGACGAGGTCTACGGGCCGCTCTTGGACGGTGCCGCGACCGAGGACGCGCCGCTGCGCCCGACGGTCCCCTACGCCGCGAGCAAGGCCGCGTCGGACCTGGTCGCCCTCTCGTACGCGGTCACGTTCGGGCTGCCGGTGTGCGTCACCCGCTCCTCGAACAACTACGGGCCCGGCCAGCACCCGGAGAAGGTCATCCCCCGGTTCATCTCCGCCCTGATGCGGGGCGACAAGGTCACCCTTCACGGGCAGGGTCAGCACGTGCGGAACTGGGTGCACGTCGAGGACAACTGCGCCGGCATCGAGCTCGTGCTGCGCGACGGCATGCCCGGCGAGGCCTACAACCTCGGCCTCGGGACGGACCTGACGAACCGGGAGCTGACGGCGCTGCTGCTGCGCGCCTGCGACGCGGACTGGAGCCGCGTGGTGTACATCCCGGAACGGACCGCGAACGACCTGCGGTACGCGATGGACTGCGCCAAGGCCAAGCAGCTCGGCTACCGGCCGTACCGCTCTCTCGACGACGGCCTCGCCGAGACCGTCGCCTGGTACCAGCACCACCCGGACCGCTGGATCCCGCAGGCCCGCACCCCGCAGCCCCCGGTACCCGTCGTCCACATCACGGCCCCGAGCCCGGAGCATGACCGTGTCCGGTGACCAGTTGCCACAGAACGCGCTGCTCGTGCTCGGCGCATCGGAGGAGCACATCCCTCTCTACCAGGAGGCGGCACGCCGAGGAATCCCGACCATCGCCGTCGACATGCGCCCCGACGCCCCCGCGTTCCCCTTCGCCGACGCGGCCGTGAAGATCTCCACCCGGGACGCGGATGCCATCGCCGAAGCGCTGGGCGACACGCGGCCCGCCGGGATCGTGGCCGGGGCGAGCGACGCCGCGCTGCTCACCTGGCGTGTCCTGGGCCTGCGCTACGGCATGCCCTACGTGTACCCGCAGGCGGCCCTGGCGGGTCTCGACAAGGCCGCCTTCCACAGGGTCGTCGCGTCCTGCGATGTCGCCGGGTACGGGTGGGCCGCGTCCGACGACCTGGCCAAGATCGCCGCGAAGGCGGCCCAGCTGCGGTTCCCGCTCATGGTCAAGCCGGTGGACGGATCGGGCAGCAAGGGCATCACGCGCCTCACCCACCCGGACGGCCTCCCCGCCGCCATCGCCCGCGCGCGCGCCTACTCCGCCTCCCGGACCGTCCTCGCCGAGGAGTACGTCCACGGCCGCCAGCTGACCATCGACCTCTTCCTTCGCGACGGCACGCCGGTCATGACCTGCATCAAGGACCAACACCTCGTGGCCGGCAGGAGCGTCGTGCGGCGCATCAGCACCGCGCAACTCTCCCCGCAGGAGCACCGCCACCTTGAGGACATCGCCGTCCGGCTGTGCGCCGCGCTGGGCATCGTCAACGGGCCCGCGAACTTCGACCTCGTCCTCGGCGAGGACGGCCAGGGCCGCATCATCGAAGCCAACCCCCGCCTGAGCGGGGACAGCATCCCGCGCCTGCACCAGGCCGCCTACGGCGTCAACGTCGTCGGCGCACTCATCGCACTCGCGCTCGGCGAGCCGTTCGACGCCTACCTGAGGCCGACGCGCAACGCCCACGCCGGGGTGGAACTGCTCGGCTCCCCCCTCGACACGGAAGGCGAACTCGCCACCTGGGAGGGGGTCGCCGAAGCCCACGCCGTCCCCGGTGTCACCGGCATCGAGCTGTACGCCCAGCCCGGAGACCCCGTCCACCCGCACGACCAGTCCGGCCACAAGATCGGCATGATCACCGCCACCGGACCGTCGCCCGCAGAGGTGTCCGCGGCCCTGGACAAGGCCACCTCACTGCTCCGACCGATCATCCACCCGACCCGGGAGGCATCATGACCACCCCGCCGCGGCCCAACGCCGCACACAACGCCAGCCCGTACCTGTACGGAACGGAACTGGAGGCCGTGGGGCGCGTCCTGGCCGACGGCCAGTACGGGCACACCGCCGTCACCGAACAGTTCGAGCAGGACGTCGCCCAGTTCCTCGGCGTCCCGGACGCCGTGGCCACCGCCTCCGGCACCGCCGCCCTGCACTGCGCCCTGCTGGCCGCCGGCATCGGCGCGGGCGACGAGGTGATCGTGCCGTCCATGACGTTCTGCGCCACCATCCAGGCCATCCGCGTCGTCGACGCGATCCCCCGCTTCGTCGAGGTCAACCCCGACACCCTGTGCGTGGAGGCCGCTACGGTCATGGCCGCCGTCACCGACCGCACCCGCGCGGTGCTGCCGGTGCTGTACGGCGGCCGGGCCGTGGACCTCGGCGCGGCCCACGACACCCTCCACGAGCGCGGCATCGCCGTGATCGAGGACGCCGCACACGCCTTCGGCTCCCACCTCAACCACCGGCGCGTCGGCGCGACCGGAGCCCTGACCTGCTTCTCCTTCGGACCCATCAAGAACCTCACCTGCGGCCAGGGCGGCATGGTCATCCCGCGCACCCCCGCCGAGGCCGACTTCCTGCGCAGCGTGCGGATGCTCGGCGTCGTGCAGTCCCAGGCCGAACGCCAGGCCACCACCGGCTACAGCGTGGAGGCCTTCGGACTGCGCTACCAGATGTCCTCCATCAACGCCGCCATCGGCCTCGCGCAGCTGCCCCGCTTCACCGAGACGGAGAAGACCCGGCAGCGGCTGTGGACCGCCTACCGCGACGCGCTGCGCGGCATCCCGGAGGTGGAACTGGTGGACGTGGACGTGGCCCGCACGGTGCCGCACCTGTGCGTGGTCCGGGTGCCGCACCGCGAGGACGTGTTCCGGCTGATGAAGGCCCAGGGCATCGCGGTGGGCGTCCACTACCCGCCCAACCACCTCCAGCCGGCCTTCAAGCCCTGGCACCGGCCGCTGCCGGTCACCGAGAAGGTCAGCGAGGAGATCCTGAGCCTGCCGTTCCACCAGCACCTCACCGAAACCGACATCAACCGCGTGGCGAACTCCCTCGAACAGGCCCTCACATCGGCAGGAAAGCCCTGATGCCCAAGGCCTGCTGATCAGGCGCGGGCGGCGGACAGCAGCACGTCGACCAGTCGCTCGGCAGCATCGGGGCGGCCCATCCGCCGGGCCTGGTCGGCGATCTGTCCCCGCAGCCCGGCGTCGGCGAGAAGCGGCTCGATCGCGCCTTGCAGCACGGTGGCGTTGACCTCTCCGGTCAGCGCCACCGCTGCGCGTTGCCGCTGCAGGTGCATCGCGTTCTGGGCCTGCTCGTTGCCGGCCGACGTCGCGAGCGGCACGAGCACGGCGGCCTTGCCCAGGGCGGTGAGCTCGGCGATCGTGCCGGCGCCGCTGCGGGACAGGACGACGTCGGCCAGCGCCAGCACGTCGGGGAGCTCGGCGCCGACGTAGCCGGTCAGGTGGTAGCGGGCGGCCAGGTCCGGCCGCAGAGCGTGCACCGCCGCGCTGAGGGCGTCGACGTTCGCGGGCCCGCACTGATGGACGATGTTCGCCCGCGAGAGGAGCCACGGAAGGGTGTCCCGCACCAGTTCGTTGATCTGCTGCGAGCCCTGGGCGCCGCCGGTCACGTACACGGTCGGCAGCCCGGATGCGAAGGAGTGCAGGCCGAGCGCGTCGACCGCCTTCCGGGCGTGGCCGGCCAGCACCTCGGGCCGGACCGGGTTGCCCGTCACCACCGTGGTGCCGCGCACCGACTCCGGCAAGAGTTCGAGGGTGGCCTCTGAGGAGACCGCGAACCTGGTGGCCGCGCGCGCGAGCGACCGGTTCGCCAGCCCGAGCCGCACAGTCTGCTCGTGAACGACCAGCGGCCTGCGGCACATCTTCGCCGCCAGACCGACCGGCACCGCCACGTACCCGCCGGTGGCGAGGACGACGTCCGGCCTGAAATCGGCGACGATCGCGCGGGCCTGGGCTACGCCGAGCGGGACGCGGCTCATGTCGCGCACGTTCGCGGGCGACACGAGCTTGAGGGGGTTCGACGAGCGCCGGACCTTGCCCGTCGCGACCGCCCGAAAAGGAATACCCTCGCTGGCGGCGACGCGGTTCTCCAGGCCACCGTCGACGCCGACCCACAGCACCTCCAGCGCTCGGCCCGCCGCGGCAAGCCGAGCCTGGAGGGTCCGGACCGCGGTCAGAGCCGGGTACGTGTGACCGCCGGTGCCGCCTCCGGACACGATCAGCCGGAACGGCTCGCTGCTGTGCTGCGTCACGGGACGCTCCCTCTTGTTCGCGGACGTCGTCCGGTCCACGCTAGCGCCTGCCTGGAGAGCACAGTTGGACCGTCACACCTGAGGGGGAGACGCCCCGGTGCGCTTGCGCGGTTGCCGGTCCGGGCCGCCGAGGCCGGCGTGGCCAAGCCCACCCCCCCTGGTATACCGGGCGGCCGCAAATCGCATGGGCATCCACCCCAGGACCTCTTCTACTTCGACAACGAGGTCACCTTCGTAGCCGGAGCCCGGGCTGCCGGACTGCGCGTCGAACTGTTCACCACACCGCAGGCCTGTGCAGACCGCCTCGCCAGCCCGGACACCGGTCACCGCCCGGACAGCAGCTCAGACAAGGTCGACTTGGAGATGCCCAGCTCTGTTCGAACGGCCCGGGAACCATGAAGATCGACCAGCAGCTGAGCCGCGATGCCACGTTGCGTGCGTACGTCCCGAGCAACGGTCCGGCGCAGCAGCTCGGTAACGGTCGCGGCCGCCCGTGCCCCGGCCAAGGCCTGTGCGGTGCGGGCGGTGCCCGGCAGAGCCAGAGCAGCGACCAGCCGGCGAGCGTGCCGGGCGGCGAGCAGCGCTGGAGGAAGGCCGTCCTCGTGCACCTGCGGGAGCCGGTAGACGAGCTGGGCGGCTTCGAGTTCGCTGAGCTTGCTCAGCTCCCCGGCGCTGTCGATGTGCACGTACTGGCCGTCCTGGGTTACGAGCAGCTTGAAGCCGGCTGCGACGATGCGTTGCGCACCGGCGACATCGACGACCCGGGCCTGTTGCCAGATATGGTGCGGACCGGTGATGACCTGCGGGTGCTGGCCGGACGTGGCGCCGGCCAACCGCCAGTGGTCGTTCGCGGCAAGGAGGTCGGTGAAGGTGTCGCCAGCGGCGAGTCTCTCGTGGAGGGCTTCGGCGCCGATGGCGATCAGGCCGTTGTACGGTCGGTCAGGATCGATTCGTCCGAGGGACCAACCCCAGCGGCCAAGCTGCAAACAGGCGACGGGGGCTTGGTCGGCGGGTGTTCGTGCGAGTTGCTGAAGGTCAACGGTGGTGAGGGCGAAGCGCACGGGCCGGTCCTGTCATCGGTTCGGGTTCGGTGCGCCCCGAACTTAGACACGCCCGGTGCCTACGGTCGCGGCCCTCTGCTCGTGGTCGGCTGCGGTCGCCCACAGTTCCCGGGCGGGGCGGTTGGTCGCGTCCGTGCCGGCGGCTTCGGCGGCCGTGGCCGCTAACCCCCACAGAACTCGTGGGGCGTCGGTGGTCATGACGTGCAGCGTACGGGATGTCGGTGCTGACTCCGGGGCCTACCCGAGGAAGGGGTTGGGGCTGGCGGCGAGGCCGTCAGCGGTGAGGGTGTCAGCAAGGTGGGTGAGTTGGGGGTGGGTGGAGGCGACGGCGCGTAGGAGGTCGCGGACGCTGGGGGCGGGGTCGAGTCGGCGGCCGCGGCCGCTGGTGAGCAGGGGGCCGGCCTCGGCGCTGCTGTAGGAGGCGGCGGTGCGACGGTGGGGAAGGTAGTCCTCGACAGCCAGGGCGACCGGGGGCGGGAGTTCCTGGAACTCGGTGCCGCCGCCTTTGAGAGTGACGCGGGCAGTGGTGCGGTGTTGCTCGCGCACGATGTCGGTGAGGTCCAGGGCGACGACCTGGTGGGCGCGCAGGCCGCGGCCGAGGACGAGGTAGCCGAGCGCGCGGGCTCGGTGGGGCATGAGGCCGTCGTAGCGGTCCAGGGCGCTGACGTAGAGGGTGGACTCGGTGCGGGTAAGGGCGGGCCGGCCGGGGAGGTCCTCGACGGAGGGACGCAGGGTCTTGGGCGCGGGGTTGACGATGGTGGGGTCGGACGTCTGCGCGTGCTGGTAGTAGCCGCGTAGGGCGGAGACGAGGAAGGCGCGGGTGCGGTCGTTGTCGGTGCGGGCGGTCCAGTTCTTGACGTCGCGGCCGCGGGCGGTCCAGACCTTGGGGCCGATGTGTTCGATCCAGCGGGTGACCTCGCGCCCGTAGTTCTGGACGGCGCTGTCGCCGAGCGGCTTGGTGTTCAGCCAGTCGTCGAGAACGGAGTACGGGTCGAGGGTGCCGGTCATGTGCTTCAGGGTGTCACAGGCTGGATCGTGCGGGTTGGGTTACCGGGGGCAGGCGCTGGTGCAGGTGTTGTGGTCCCTGCGGTAGTGGTTGTCGAGCGTGAGGGTCGGCAGGTGGAGTTGGCTGGCGCGCAGGCCCATGTTCCGGTCGTTGGTGAGGACGTGGACGCGTGCGGCGGGGTTGAGGTGGTGGAGTTCGTCTGCGCACATGAGGATCTCCCAGTCGACGTCGATGACGTGGGCCGGGCCGGGCGGGGCGAGGCGGGTCTCGATCGTGACGCCTTCGCGGATCTGGACGGGCTCGCCGGGTGGTGCGGTGAGCAGAGCGGTGTCGAGGTATCTGATCGCGGCGTTGGCACGGCGCGCGAGGTCGCCTTGACCGTACTTCTGTCGGTCGAGTTCGCCGATGACTTCCTGGGGCACGATCAGGCGGATGGCGGACGCCTTCTTGCCGGTCGCGTGTCGTACGGCCTTGCGCCAGTCGATGGCGTCGGGGTGGTTGAAGTGGTTGAGCATGTTGGTGTCGTAGACCAGGGGCAAGCCGGGCCGTGCGGTGTAGGCCTTGAGTACGTCCAGGTCTTCGCGGGCCTTGGCCAGGGCGGGTATTTGGACGTTCAGTTCATTCAGGACGATCCATCGGAGCATCATTGGCTGGTCCCTGGCGGCCTGGAGAATGTTCCAGAAGGTGGTGGACTGCAGGGCGGCGGAGAGGTCGGGCACGGCGAAGGGCAGGAGCTTCTCCACCGCGAAGTTGATGCCGTACAGGTAAGCGGCGCGAGGGTCTTTGGAGTCGGTGATGGCGACGTCGCGGGCACTCTCAAGAATTTCGAGGGCGGAGTCGAGTCCCTGGTCGGCCTGCTGGATGGTGAAGGTCGGCTTCAAGCGCATGACCTGGATCCTGGCAGTCCTGGCGGGGCCAAGGCATCTGCCCTCTCACCCTCAACAGCGACTTTCTATAACAGCCCTACCGTCACCAACTACTCCGGCGAGCCTTCCGAACCGCCGTTTCCACGTGTACGCGAGGGGCCCACGCCCCGCCGGCAGAGTGGGTGGCTGAGGTCTTGGGCTGTTATAGAAAGTCGCCACGGGGTGGTCTTGAAGGCCGTGGGCCCTCAATGGACGGTGTTCGACGGGCGGCTCCCACCGCACACCCGCCGAACACCCACACCCTGAAGTACGACAGCGGCCCCCAAAGCGTTACACGCCCAACGCCCCGCCAGGTCAACGACACTTGACCACCCCCGAACGCGGATCCACCCCATCCACCACAGGACACGGCATGATGCCCGCTGTGCACGCCACCCCCGCCGAACCGGCCGCGGCCCACAGGCCCAGCACCGGCTACCGAATCGCCGTGAACGCGCTCGCCCTCGTCTCGCTCGGCTGGTGGATCATCTCGGTCCCCCACTTCGCCGCCGCGCTGCACCCCGAGTACGGCGCCGTCATGTGCTGGCCGGCCGCGCTCGCCTTCCCCTCGATGGCCTGGGTGCTCGCCGACTACACCCACCGCCTGCGCCATCACAGCCTCGGCCTGCGGATCCGCCACGGGCTCGTCGTCGCCCTGGTCGCCGTCTACGCCGTCGCCCTCAGCGCAATGACCTACCCCCTGGACAACCCCGGCCACGCCCCCTGGCCCCTCATCCTCTGGATGGGCGGGATGCACATGACGGTCGGCTACGTCGGCCCGCTGATGATCACCGCCGCCCACTACGACCGCCAGGAACGAAGCACGACCTGACGCCCTACTCAGCCGAGCTGGACCGCGAGCAGGCCCGCCTCCGCCTCTTCCTTCTGCAGCGTGGTCTTCCCGCGGTGGCTGACCTCGACCTGGTAGAACTTCGGGCCCTTCGGCACGTCCTGAACCGCCACCGGGAACATGCAGCCGTTCAGGCCCTTCGGGCTGCCGCTCCCCAACGCGCCGGTCGCCAACACCTTCCCGCTCTCGTCGTACACCGTCACCGAGGTGCCCATGGCGATGTCGTCGTACCCGCGCAGGCCGGCGCACCCGGATGAGGTGGTCCCCGAACTGGCACCGCTCTTGAGCGTCATGGAACCGGTGAGAGCGAACGTCCCGGTACCCGGCGAGCCGGCCGTCGACGCCGTGCCGGTCGAACCGCCGGACGACAGCCCCCACGTCAGGCCCACCACCCCGGCACCGGCCACGAAGCCCACCAGGCCGGCAGCGAACCACACCGGCACCCGAACGCTCGGCCCGGCCGCTTTCCCGGCAGCCGCAGGGGCCGGCTCGACAGCGGGTACGGGCGGCGTGGTGGTGATCTCATCCATGGCCGCGAGCATCCCAGCCCACAGAGCCCCGCGCGGGCGGCGGGACCAAATCGTGATCACATCCGGATCGCTGACCAGGCCGCGAGACCTGCACCCCAGGTTCAGGCTGCCAGCACCCGCCCCCGAGCCTGCGCGAAGCGCTGCGCCTCCACCCGGTGCACCAGGTACCGCCCGCCCTTGGGGCCCAGCCGCACCGGGAAGGGGCCGTCCGGCTTGCCGATCAGCCCGTAGACCGTGTTCGCCGGCACTCCGGTGGCCTCGGCCAGCTGCTGAATGCTGAACCACTCCGCCCCGTCCGCCACCACTCGCTGCGGTACCGGCACCGCCGCCGAAACCGCGCCCCGCTCCCGCTCCACCAACTCGGTCAGGAAGTCGCTCACCGACAGCCCGCGCTCCAGTGCCGTACTCAGCAGCCACTCCGCCAGCGACGGCGGCAGCTCGTGCGTCAGTTGCACCGGCGCGCCGGAACCGGCGCCATCGTCCAGGCCGTGACGGCGCAGCACCTCGTTCTTCGAGTCGAGGAGCTGGCGCAGCACCTCCAGGTGCTCGTCGGTGACGCTGTTCGCGGAGAGGGTGGTGAGAGCCATGGTCGTGTCCTTCGCCGTTGTGGTGCTGTACCTCCTTGTACGGCGGGGGTTCCAGAAGCGTTACACCAGGCGGCCCGGTCCGCTCGGGGGTTCGGGCCCGGGCCGTCCCTCTACGGTGCCGGTGGCGGCCGCCGACCGCGCGCGGGGCTACGCCGTGGCGGCGTCGGCCGGGCGGGTGGTGGTGAGCGGTTCGACGGTGTTGTCGCCCCTCACCCACCTCAGGGGTTGGCCTCTGTGGTTACGAGGTCGTGTGCCCGGCCGGGGCTAGGCTCCGTGTCCATGGACGCTTCTCTCTACCGCATCCGCCCGTTGCGCGCAGCCGATATCGATGCTGCTCTGGAGCTGATGCGGATGGCCAATCCTGCCTATGCCACGCAGGACTTGCGGGCGAGCCGGCATCTGCTGGAGGTCGCCTGCGCGCCGCCGGGTAGCGGGCTGCCGGACGACGCCTTGCGGGTCATGGCCGAGGAGATGGCCAGGAGCGCCGCCGGGATTTCCGTTGATGCAGACACCGTGCACGCCATGTTGAAGAAGAGGAACGCCTCGGGCGACCTGGTGGCGAACGGGCTGATCAGTAAGGTGGCGGAGGAGCTGTCGACCGGTTCCGTTGTCGGGGTGGCGAACGCCGGCGCTCCCGGTAAGTGGGCCCACTACGCCTTCACGCAGTTGCCCGAGCTGATGGGCCGCCAGTTGCGCGAGCGGGTGGTGGAGGTGAGTGACATCGCGGTGGTGCCTGCGGTGCGGCGGCGAGGAATCGGCCAGGAGCTGATGAACGCCGTCCTCGAAACGGACAGCGAGCGGGCGCAGCAGTGGCGAGTCGCGATCTGGTTCTTCCCTGAGACTGCGGGTGGCTTCCACCGTGCGATGGCCCCCGAGTGGCCGGCCGGTCAGCCGATCGCTTTCCTGGACTCCGTAGGCGGCTATGCCGCGTTCCGCAACATGACCGGAGATTTTCGCGCGTGCGTCGCACCGTTGCACCCGACCGTGGGCCTGGTCGTAGACCCTGACACTGGGCGGACTGCGATCGAGGGTGTTTTTGATCAGCCGTGGTCACCGGCGGCCACCGGCGGCCACGGGGCCGGGCCGTCGACCCGTGGTTCCAAAGCGGACAGGAAGCGGGAGAAGAAGCTGAGGGGCCGCGCTCGGGGGTAGGGGTTGGTGGTGGTGACGGCACGGGGCGCCGCCCATCCCCTCCTGAAGAACCCAATTCGGCCGAACGGTCGCTTCGGTCGCTGACGTCCCGACGCCGTAGCCCGCTCTGGTCTGTTCGCGGCGGGCGGCGTGCGGGATCTGACGCGCGCCCCGTACTGCCTGGCCGCCTCGTAGGCGGTCGGTCAGGGGTACCTGCGGTCGCCCGCGATCATCTCCGCGAGCACCAGGTCGCGGGAGATGTCGTCCCCGTCGGCGGGCCACCCGTACCGCCCGTACGTCAGGTGCCGGGCGAGGGCGTCAACGAGGTGTTCTCGTACGCGTGGGTCCGACCACCCCCACTCCATCGCGTCGGCCAGAAGGTCCACTGGCGGGAAGGCGAGCAGGTACCGCAGTGGCCGGTCGCTCCACTGGTGGTCGTTGTAGTGGGCGAGCGCGGTACGCATCGCGGCCACGGTTGCCGGCCGCGCGGGACGGTCTTCCTCCCACTCCCGCTCTGGCCGGTCCGTGGCGTCCAGGCCGTCGGTGACCGCTCGCGCCCCGCGCGGGCCGGTGACGATGCCGTCGCTGCCGTTGCGACCACGGGCGTACCACTCGTCCAGCGTGGCCGCGGTCCACAACGCGTCCACGGGTTCGCCCCGGCTGTGCCCCCGCCGCCCGCCTGCCGCCCACGCTGCCTCGTCCGGGGCCCATTTCTCGTGTGCCGACTGGCGCGTCATCCCGGCGACCCCGCCGATCTGGTCCCAGGTCGCGCCGCACTCGCGGCTGGCGATCACCGCGCGCGCGAGGAGGGTGGTGAGGAACGTGTCGCGGATCGTCATGACGTCGCGCAGGTAACAGGCCGGATCACTGCGGCGCTCCTCGTACACGGCGGGCACCAAGCCGCGTGCGAGCTCGGCGACGACGCGGGCGGACTCGGCGACGGCCACCACCGCCTCGTCGCGGGGTGACAGCCGGGGCTTCTCGGGCTTCACATCGGTCATGTCTCCTACACTACGCCCGCGGGGGGGGGGGTGTGTTGAGACCGTGCGGTAGAACAGGCTCTCTCTGGGGGGGGGGTGGCGAGCCGGGGGCGTCGCCCGCGCGCGGCGA
>NZ_JBHWIJ010000063.1:20940-33431 GCF_042732255.1 Kitasatospora sp. NPDC059803
GGGAGCCACACACCCCCTCGTGGGGGGGGGCTCACTGGGGGTGTGTCGGTGTCACATATTGTATTAATAAAAAAAAACACCTCGGGGTGTTGGTCTGTCCCCCAAAACCCGCGAAAACCGTCGGACCTTGGAGGGCCGGTACTCCAATGCCGGACGTGCACCCCGCGTTCATCAATCGACCGTTTACCGAACACCCGCTCCGGGCGCCGCCGAACACCCGAACTTCCGCCCCTCAAGCCCACCCCGTAGTGACCACTTCCTACCGGCGGGTTACTTGTTCCCCGGTGTCTGGGCTAGGACTTCGGGGCCGGGTGGTCAGGTATCGGTCCTGGGAGGGGTCGCCGGAGGCTCCTCCTGTTCCTGCCAGCTGGAGGGGGCCGGCAGGTCCGTGGGGAAGTCGAAGTCGATCAGGTGGCTGCGGGAGTCGTGCAGGGCGAGGCCGGCCCGTAGGTCGATGGTGGTGGTGGTCTTGTCCTCGCCCCCGCGGGTGACCGGGACGACGACGTCGGGGAACGCCGTCGTGGCGGGTTCCGTCGGTGCGAGCCAGGCCTGTACCCGCCGGGCCAGGCCCGGGACAGTGCTCGTCTCGGCGCACAGTTCGTCGTCCGCGAGGTGCTGCCAGCCGCCGGCCGTGCTGGCGGCGCAGGTGACGACCTGCGCGAGGTGGTGGGCGACGGGGGTGTAGCTGCCCGCCAACTCGGTCCAGCAGGACAGCCCCTCGTACAGCTCTTCCACGCTGGCGGGGTCCCACCGGGTGGGGTCGTCCGCGAGGTCGGGGCCCAGGCCTCGGATGAGGGATCGCATTTCGCGGGTCTGCCGCAGGTCCTGCGGTGCGGCGTACAGGGTGGTCGGCGTGGCCCCGCCCAGGTTGCGCGCCTCGTCCTGGTGCTCGGTGTCGAGGCGGTGCAGCGCCACCAGCAGGGAGGCCACCGCCCGGCGCCCGGCCCTCTCCAACGCGTCGACGATCTGCTCGACGCTCCCGACATCGGGTTCCACCACCGGGTCGAGCGGGCCGCGGGCACCGGCCAGGACGTCGTACTCCTGGTCCTCGAAGCCGCCCTCCACAGCGTCGGGGTCCACCGCGTAGCGGCCGTCGCCGAGGTGGTGCCAGCCCTGGCCGTGGGCGTCGATCAGCCGCTGCGGGAACCCTCCGTCGTAGGTGGTGAAGGAGCCGTTCGGGTCGGGGAGCAGGGAGGGGTGGACGTCGTTACGCACCCGCGCGTGGACGGGGAGGCGCTCCATCAGCCCCTGGGCCATGCCGGGCCGGGTCGGGACCCACTGCACCCAGCATCCGGCCTGCGGGATGAGGGCGCGCCGGGTGAGCTCGGCGCGGATCGAGCGGTGGGCGTCGTCGATCATCAGCTCGGGGTCGTCCCAGGGGCGGCGCACCCCGAGGGCGACGAGCCAGGTGAGGGTGACGTGGCCGGGCGGGGCCGGCTCGTCATGGGACAGCGGCATCGTGATGTGCACCGGCAACGGCCCGTAGACGTCCGCGGTGGCGCGGTACCAGTGGCCGTCGCGGACCAGGAACCGGCAGGCGGCCTGTACCGCCTGGGCGGCCTCGCGCGGGCCGTTGCGCCAGCCGTCCGGTTCCTGGTCCGCGACGGCGGTCAGCAGGAACGGGACCGTGACGGCCTCGTGCCGGCGGCCGTAGGGGTCGTCGGCCGGGCGGATACCGGCGGGCGGGAGGAAGGGGTTGCCGTAGGTCGTCCACTCGGGGCCCGCGTACCGGCCCGGCGCCGGCTCCCAGGCCGCCGGGGTGGGGGCGGTGGAGTTCGGGAGGAGGTCGGTGTAGCGCTCGGTGGCGCCGGCGGCGCCGGCGGCCTGCTTCTCGCGGGCGCGGCGGGCGCCGTAGCTGCGGTTCTTCTTCGGGGACATGGTGCTCTCGATCCTGGCGGGCCTGCCCACGCGCTCCCCGCCTGGTACCAGGGCACACCACAGGAGACACGGGCGTCCAGGAACCAAGGCCCCTGATGACCCCTTCGTCGTCGGCGCCCGGCGTCCCTGGCGTGGGCGGGGATCGGGCAGCGACTCGGCAGTGCGTGTCCAGCCACGGCCAGGCTACCCCAACGGTCGAGGCCTACAGGCGGGTTCGACCCGGAGTCCGAGCGGCAGTTCGCCGCGGTGCGCAACTCCGTCGACAACCCCGACCGGCGCCCGGCTTCGGTCCGGCCGTGGTCTGCGTCAGCCGTAGGATGACGGTCGGCGGGCGCACGCCCGCAGGATCGGGAAAGGGGCCGAGCGTGGGGACCAGCACCGAACGGGCCGCGGCCCAACCACCGACGAGGACGTGAGCCGGTGGCCAGCCGCAGCACCGCGATCCGCTCCTTCGTCCACCAGATGGCCAAGACCTACGACTGTGCCATGGACACGGACTACTACGACCACCGCCGCCGGTGGGAGATCCGCTGGCACGACGGGCCGACCGAGGCCACCGTGCGCGCCGCCGTCGCGCGCCAGTTGCCCCAGCACCAGGAGGTCATCGCCCTGTGCCGCGACCTCTCCGAAGAGGCGATCGTCCTCGGGGCGATCCGGTGCTACATCACCGGCGAAGTCCACCAGTGGAACGACCTGCGCTACGCCGCGCAGCGTTCGCTGGAGGACGTCGCACACCCGCTGCGCACCGCGACCGCGCGGGAGAGCGCGATGGTGGAACGGGTACTGGAGGAGTCGGCGCAGGAAACCCGGTGGGGCCGGGACCGGGACGCCTCCTACGCGCTGGCGCTGCTGAAGGAGCGGCGGGGGATCGGCTGGCTCCTCACCCCGCCTGTCCCTGCCCAGGACGGGCGTCAGCCGGAGGCTGACGCCCCCGTGCCGGCCGCCCTGGAGCTGTCCCCGGTGGAGTTGCTGACCGCCCGCTACGCCCTCGGCGAGCAGGGTGCGGCGTGGCGGGAGCGCGCCGCGGCGATGCCGGCGGCCCAGGCCTTCGACGCGGCTCTGGCCGACGAGGAGATCGACAAGGAGACGGCGCTCGCCGCGCTTCGGCTCGTGGCCGAGCGGCAGGCCGCCCTGGACGCGGCGACCGTCCTGCTGATCGGCAGGGCCCGCGCCGCCGGCGGTTCCTGGAGCGACGTCGGCCGGGCGCTGGGCGGGATCACCAAGCAGTCCGCCGCGAAGAAGTACCAGGTGCTCACCGACTCGACCAGGGCTGCGTCAGCCAACGGCTGACGCTCCGGCGGCCCGGGGATGCCCGCGGCGTACTCAGCCCGCACCCGTTCCCGACCGCAGCGTCAGCCTGCGGCTGACGGCCTTGCGCCGTGACGGTCCGCGTCCCGCTCGCCCCCCGGTTGCGGAGCATGCTCGCTCATCCGGGTGACATCCGGACGACCGGCTGGCGGGAGCGCCGGGCCGTGTGACGTACTGGGCCGGGGTGAGTGCTCGCGCGGCCGCGCGCGAGGCGGGATGGCCCGGGACGAGGGGGAGACAGCGGTGCCCAGGAGGACGGCCCTTGCCGCCGCGACGCTTGCCCTGCTGACCACGGCCGCCCTGCCGGCCGGCGCCGTCCCCGGCGAACCCTCGCCTCTGGTGGGCCGGGAGCTGCTGCAGCGTCAGGAGGTCCTTGACCGGCTCGCGGACGAGATCACCGCAGCGGCGCCGGAGAACCAGCGGGCGAGCATCCCGGGCTACGCGGGCCTGACCGTGGACCCCGAGCGGGGGCGGCTGACCGTGTACTGGCACGGCACCGTCCCCGAGCGCGTCGCCCGCCTGGTCGCGCACCCCCCGGCCGGGATCAGCGCGCGGGTCCGGTCGGCGCCGTACGCGCTGGCCCGGTTGCGGGCGGCGCGGGACCGGCTCGTCGCGGCGGCCGCCGTGGGTGAGCCGGGCACGGAGTGGACCTCGGTGGCTCCGGCGCCTGACGGCACCGGACTGTCCGTCACCTACGCCCCCGCGGCGGGGGCGGCCGCCGTGCGGACGCCGGGCGGCACCGCCGAGCGGGACCGGGTCGCGGCCCGGGCCGCCGAACTCGCCGAGCTGCCCGTGGCCGCCGTGCCGGCGGTCACTCCGCAGGCCACCGTGACCCGGCATAGCGACGCCAGCCCCTGGAGCGCCGCCGCCGAGCTCACCACCCCGAAGAACGGGTTCTGCAGTTCCGGGTTCGGAGGCTGGCGCGGCAAGACCGCCGTACTGCTGACCGCCGCGCACTGCGGGACCTCCGGCACCTACAAGACCGGCACCGGGAACACGATCGGGAAGGCCTCGGACTCCGACAGCGGCCTGGACACCACCGTCATCACCCTGGACCACGGCACGCCCTCCGGGCAGTTCTTCTACGGCGCGTGGAACAACGGCCAGGGCGAACGCCGACGCGCGGTGGGCGCCGGCCGAAACAACGTCGGAGACCTCGTCTGCTCCAGCGGCGCGATGACGGGCGCGCACTGCGCGCTGAAGGTGACCCAGACCGACTACGCGACCTCCATCGACGGGGTGTGGCGCACCGACCTGGACAACGCGGCCCGCACCGACGACCACACCATCACCGTTGCCCAGGGCGACAGCGGCGGGGTGGTCGTCGCCAGCATCAGCGGGGGTGACGACATGCAGGCCAGGGGGATCATCAGCGCGGGCGGCGGCCACACCGTCGCCTGCAAGTGGGGCACCGACACCGCGGCGAGCAACGTCACCTGTTTCGACACCGTCGTGTTCGTCCCGATCGGCCCGATCGTGACCAAGTTCGGCCTCTCCCTCGCCTGAACACCCCACCTGGAAAGGAACACGACGTGAACGCGCTCACCGGCCGGCTGACGGCCACCCTCGGCGTGCTGGCCGTCGCCTGCGGCGCGGCCGCGGCCGTCCCCGCCCCGCTGCCCCACGGCCAGGCCCTGGCCGATCTGCACCGGGCCGTCTACCGGGCCGGGCTCGGCCCGCAGACCTGGCGCGTCGCCACCGTCGGCCAGGAGCCCGGCGCAGACACCCTGACGGTCGGCGTCATCGGCGACCTGGACGACGCTCGCCGGGCCCTCGACGCGCGCTTCCCCCACCAGACCAGGGTCGTGCACGGGCAGAGCGTCGTGTCGGCCGTGTGGGAACCGGGCCACGACTACCCCCTGGAAGGCACTCTCAGGGACCTCAAAGCGCCGGGCTTCCAGGTCTTCGAGACCGGCGCCGAGGGCGGCCGCACCACGGTCGGCGTCGTCGGCGACCTCGCCGCGGCCAGCGCCTACCTGGACGCTCACTACCCGGGCCGCACCACCGTCCACGGCAACGCCCCGCGCTGACCCTTCGTCACGCCGTCGGTTCTGGTGCGTAACCGGCAAACTTCGCGGGGGGTCCGTCGGGCGGCTCCAGGGTTTGGTCCGGCCGGTGTCTGCGTCAGCCGTAGGCTGACGGGGGGTGGTGGCATCCGAGACAGCGGAGTGGCGCTGTCCCTGGGGGACGACAGCAGCACCGAAGGAGTTACACCGCGGCGGCGCCCGATAGGGTTCTGGCGAGAAAGTCGGATGCTGCCTCTCGGCGAGGGGAGGCGGCATCCACTTTCGTATGCGCGCGTGGACTTGAGTGGTATCTCGTGCTATCTCGTTGCCTAGAGTGCCGCTATGCTGTTATCCGTACCTGTAGAGGTATGGGCTAGCGCGCCGAGCCCGAGTCCCGCCGATCCTGCCCGCGACGGGCGGCACAGCGGTCAAGGTGGTAGGAGTCGAAGAGCTCCCGCACCGCGCGATGTTGAACGTCCGTCAGGTCCACCCACTGCCTTGCGCTGATGCTGCGCGCGGGCCCGGGTCGCGGGACCGAGCACCGCGCCGAGAGGCATCACGTGCCCAAGAACAAGCGCTCCAAGAAGCAGGCCGCCCGCGCGAAGCAGCGGGCCACCGGAGCCCCGTACACGGCCGCCGCGGGCGGCTCCCGGCACCAGCATCCGGCCCCCGACTTCGGCGTGATGGACTCCCGCCTGTACGGGGTCACCCGACAGGTGAACCTCGCGCCGGCGGCCGCGCTGGTCGGCGCCGCCCGCGCCGGGTGCCGGCCGTGCCAGGACTCCGCGATCCCGGCCCTGGTGGCCGGCGACCGGCTCGTGGTGGCGAACCTGGCCGGGCTCCCGTTCAGCCTGTTGCCCTCGCCCGGCCTGATGGCGCCCGCCTCGGTGCGGGTGTGGACGGTCGGCCGCCAGATGCTGGCGGCCGGTTTGGATGGTCCGGCCCCGGCCGCGTCGATGCTCGCCGTGCTGGAGGAGCTGAGCCCCGCCGAGGTGCGCGACGTGGTCGAGGACGCCCTCGACCTGTGGGCCGCGCTCGACGCCGCCCCGGGCGAGCCCGCCGCCGCGGCCGCGCCGCCCACGGGGGACGGTCCGCAACAGGACGCGGAGGACGACCTGCCGGAGGCCACCGAGACGCCCGAGAACCCGTTCACCGGCGAGGGGATGATGTTCCTGACCGTCGAGCAACTGGCCGACGGGATCCCGCTGCCGATGCTCGTGCAGTCCGCGTTGGCCGCCACCGTGGACGACCAGATCACCGAGCACGCCCACGACCTCTTCGAGGCCCTGGCCGAGCGCGGCCCGGCCGCCGGACGCGAAGCCGCGCTCCTCCTGGCCCAGTACATGCTCTCCACCGGGTACTACGGCACCGGCACGGAGGCGGCCGTCCGCTACTACCGCCAGCAGCCGCCGCCGATGATGCAGGCCCCGGCGTTGACCACCCTGCACCTGCTGGTGTCCGCGTTCATCGCCAACGGCCGCCCCGGCGCCGAACGGATCCTGAGCGACGACCTGACCGCCGCCGAACTCGACGGCGTCGTGCGCTTCCTGTTCTGCATCGCCGCCGGCATGTCCGGCTTCCCCCGCAACCGCCAGCAGGCCCTGACCGAGGAGCTGTGCGCCGATGTCCGCTGACCAGACCACCACCCCGGCCATGCAGACCAGCACCGACCCTGCCGACACCGCCCACCTGCGCGCCGGCAAGCGCATCACCCTGGAGGAGATCACCCTCCACCTGTCCGGCGCCGCGGTGCTGCTCGGCCAGCTCGCCCACGCCGCCGAGACCCCCGAACAGCCCGTCGAACTGGCCGACCTGATCGAGCAGCTCCGCCACCAGGCCGCCGACCTCACCACCATGGCCACCCTGGCGCAGCGCCTGACCGCGATCACGGCCGGGGATGTCCCGCTCGCCGCGACGATGCCCGACGGCGCGCCCTGGGGCGCAGCCGCCCGGGGCGAGGAGCGCCGGGAGTCCTACGGCGGGCCGGCCGTCGTTCCGACGATGCGCCAGCTTGAGTTGCTTGCCGACAGGGTTGCTCCCCGCGATCCCTCGGCGCCGGCCTGGCGGCGGGAGCGTTTCGGCCGGGAAACGGCCACCACGACCTTCGCGGAGGCGATGGTCGGGGTGACGTTCGTGGAGTCGAAGGCGGCCCGGGCGCGGCGCGCGGCCGAGCGGGAGAAGTCCATCCAGGTGGAGCTGATGGTCACTGAGTGCTCGTCGCCGAAGTGCCGGGCCGAGCAAGGTGAGCACTGCCGGACGTCCACCGGCCGGATCAGTGAGCAGCCGCACAAGAGTCGCCTGGACGAGGCGACCGCTACGGTGGATGCCCGGCTCGGCTACGACTTGAACCCGGTGGCGGTGCACGGTGTCTGACTCGATGGTCACCGGCACGATGCGTGTGGAGGTCGAGGTGGGCCGCTACTTGGCGGCCCGGCTGGCCCTGTTCGCTGGCCGTCGGGGGCTCTCCGTGCCCCGGGTGGTGGAGATGCTGCTGGAACTCAGCCACATGGAGGAGGACGGCACGCTGAGGGTGGGCCCGTTCGTGGTCGGGTCGGACTGTGGGGCCGGCCCGGAGTGGGCCCGCGCGGTGTTCGCTTCGTCGGAGGCGGTGGGGGACGACTACGCCGGGGTGGACGGGTACGGCCGTGATGTTCGGGCTCGGGTCGCTCCCGGGCCGGCTGGCCGGGACCGCTACGGCCGGTACGGGCTGCGCGACCGCACCACCGAGACACCCCGCCAGCGACTCCACGACGATGGCGCTGATCTGGTCGAGCTCGAACCCGAGACCGTGCACTCCCACGCCACCACCGTGGCGCCGCGCGGTCCGGGGTGCACCTGCGGCACCGCGCCGTGTGGAGGGTTGGCTCCCGTCCGCGAGGACTGCCCCGAGCACCCGTGGTACGGGCCCCAGTTGTTCTGGCATGCCGCACGTTTCTGCCTGGCCACTGATTAGGGAGCGCTGCGGACGGGTCCGGTGTGTCGTCTGTGCCCGTCACACCGGATCGTCGTAGTAGTCCCCGCCCCACCCCGGTTCCGGCCGCGGGTGCAGGATCTCGTCCACCGTGGCCACGCTCAGGCCGGCTGTGGTGAGCTCACCCGCGCCCCTGCGCCCACCAGCGTCAGCCAACGACTGACAGGCCCGGGGGCACGCCCGCGAACCGCGCGCCGGTCGCCACGACCCGGCGCACACTGGAAGCGTGCCCCTCGAACAGCACCCGAACCCGGCCGAGCACGACCTCCTGGCCGTGATCGAGGCCTGGGCCGGCTCGGGCAGCCTGTCGGCTCCCAACGTCGTCCTCGCCCAGGGCAGATTCTTCAGCCCCGCGCCGTGGCCCCGGCGCGCACCCCGCCGCGGCCTGACCGGGCGCTGTCACCCCAACGCCCTGCGGATCGCACAGCTGACCGGCACCGGCTACGTGGAGGGCTTCGCCTTCCTCGCCGCCGGGGAGACGGCGATGCCGCACGCCTGGTGCTCCGGCCCCGACGGCCTCGTCCTCGATCCGACCTGGCCCGACCACGCCGCCACCGCCTACCTCGGCATCCCGATGGCCATCGCGTTCGTCGAGGTCTTCCAGCAGCGCACCCTCACCAAGACGGCGTTCGTCGGTGTCCTCGACGCCAAGGTGCAGGTCGCCCGCGACGCCCTCAGGATCTTCACCGGTGGCATCCCCGAGCACGGCCTGCTCGACGTCGGCCGTCCCCTGCCCGAGCGGGCGCTCGTCGGCCACCCGTTCGGGCTGGTACCGAGGGCCTGAGGCCGGGAATCGGGGGCGCGGTGAAGGCCACCGCGCCCCCGAAGGGCGGCCCGGACGGTAGCCCTCCAGGGGTCAGCTCCTGCGGCTGCCCGCACTGGCCACTCACATCCGCGCCACGCCCCCGTTCCTACCGGGGGCCGCGGCGTTGCGTCGCGCGCTGGACACGGCCCCCGGGGTGAGGGCCTAGAGGTCCTCCAGTTCCGGGTCGACACCGGTCAGGTCGATGTTCGGCGGCTCCAGGATGGCGATCCGCTCGCCCACCCAGGCGAAGCTGATCCACGTGTCCATCGCCTGGCGCATGGACGCCGAGTAGTTCTCGTCGAGGAGTTCCTGGGCCTCGCACCTGTCCTCCTGGCCGGCCCGCACGCCGGCCTCGATGTCGGCGAGGACGGCGCGCAGGTTCCAGACGCTGGTGACGAGCGGGCCGTCGGCGTAGCGGCGGGGCTGGTGGCGGCGGCGCAGCAGCCGGGCGTCCGCGAGGCGCAGGCCTTCGTCGTGGGCCGTGCGGTCGATCTTCTCGGCGAGTTCGCGGCCGCCCTCGGTGAAGCTCGTCCAGGCCACCACGTCGCCGGTGGGGATGGCGAGGGCGGCCTCGATGCGGCTGTCGGACGGCTGGACCACGTCGAACGCGCGCCACAGCGCGGTGTAGACGGGGATGTTGTGGTCGCGGGCGGTCTGTGCGGCCGCCTCGTACCGGTGCCGGCGGGCGTCCATGTCGGCGATCACGCGGGCGGTGCTGGTGCTGCTGTCGCGCTGCGCGGCGATCGCGGCGTTGGCCTGGGTGTAGTTCTCGCCGGTCTCGGCCATGCGGGCGCGTACGGCGGCCTTGCGGGCGCGGCGGGGGTCGGTCATCGTGGCCGTCCAAGGGGCGCCGCGGTCCGTGGCCCGGGCGCCTGGTCGGCACGACGGGGGAGGGTGTGTCCGCTCGCCGCGTCGCGGGTCCGACCTGGTGTGCCGTCTCTGCCACGGGCCGGACGGCGGTCTGGGGCTGCGATACCCGCAAGAATCCTACCGGATCCTGACGGACCATCATGTCGGAGGCGGGGTCCGGTCGTCAGGTGACCAGGTGCTCGCCGCAGGCGGTGTAGAGGTTGACGTGGGAGTAGAAGCGCACGTCGACGAAGTCGCGCATCAGGGTGTCGTCGCCGCGCCAGTTGTAGGCCGCGCTGATCGCCGCCACGGCGTCGACCAGGGCCGCGCAGGGTTCGGAGAGCCGCCGCCGGGTGCGGCCGGGCCCGATCTCCTCCACGCCGTCGACGGCCCAGTCCAGCGGGACGCCGCGGATCGTGACGTCGATCGCGGAGTTGCCGGTGAATTGCCGGTGCCCCACGGTGATCCGGGTGCCCTTCGGGGCGTCACGGATCGGGCTGCGCGTGGAGGGGACGGCGGACCGGTCGCGGGTGCGGGCCAGGGGCACGCGGGCGGCCTTCAGCTCCTCCTTGATCAGGTTGGCGATCTCCCGGGTGGTCAGGTCCTCGGTGGATACGGCCTTGGCCCCGTAGACGCGCCGGTCGGCGGTGCCCGGACGGACGGCCGCCGGCTCGTCGAGCGTGCCGTACCGGGCCTGCATCCGGTTCAACTGCTCCTGAGCAGAGGCGCGTTCACCGTCGCTGGCGGCCGGGTCGTCGCGCAGGCGCCGGACGGCAGCAGCGCGGGCGGCAACGGAGGGCTGCGAGGGCATCGGCGACCTCTCGGGCGGGGAAATCGGTCGGGCAACGGGGTACCACCCTCATGATGACGGGCGGCTACGACAGCCGGGCCCGGCGCGTGTCGACCGGTGTGCTACCCGGTAGCAAAATGCGTCATCGCAGGTCGGCGGATGACACCTCAGGGAATGCATATCGAAACGATATGCGCATTCGGGCTGAATTTGTTATCGGCCGGATGGTGGCTCTAGGATCAGCATCGGCACTGCATTCAGGACTTCCTGACCCTCCCCCGTGTACGCTCGGACCGCCCGGTCCGAGTGTTCGAAAAATCGGAGGGGAGCAGCGTTCCATGACGGTTCGAACGAGGCCGGGAGATGACGACGAGTCGAACCCCGGTCCGGATGACCAGGGACGCCGCTGGCAGTGGCGCATGATCGCCATTGAGGTCTTGAGGGTGCTGGTGGAGATTTTCCGCCGGTTCTGAGGCCGGGCGCAGCCGGGGGGTACGAGCCCCGGCCGCGCCCTAGGTGATTTCGCCCGCGTAGCGGTTGCCAGCCGTCCGGTGTGCACTCTGAGGGGTGAGACCGGACGGCATCACCATGCTTCCCGACATATTGATGTCGGAAATATTCGACCCAGAAGAAAAATATCTGATCAAAGTTAGTCAGGCTTCGACTCAGATTACTCGCGATTCGGGTAATAATCGCAAGCGATACAGGCGAATAAGTTCTCTCCTTGTTGGTGGCGACAACAAGAAAGCCCTTTCAATGACGTAAGTCTATACTGGGGGCTTCGCGGAAGACAAACCGGAGTAGAACAACCTGAAGACTCAGAAGTTCTGTACTTCTGCGTTAACGGTAGTGACCGTCACTTATGTGACGGTCACTGCGTTCCGTCCCCGCTTTCAGGATCCAAGTCACGGCCTCCCACAGTGCCGACGGCCACCGCTGGGCGTGCGGTCAGGGGCGGCGGGGGTGGGCCTGGAGGTACTGCTGGACGGAGACCGAGGTGACGCCGCCTTCGGGGTGGCCGTCGAGCTGGGCGGTCCGGGCGAGTAGCTGGACGGCGTCGGCGTCGATGCCGAGCATGGCACCGGCCACGCTGTAGGTGACGGACTCCGCGGTGGGGTGGCCCGTGCTGGCCGCGACCGCCCGGCCGAGCGGGGTGGCCCACCAGTCGTCGGGGATGGGGGTGTCGCCGGGGTAGAGGTTGGTGACCAGGTCGAGCACCGCGCCGGCCACCGTGTCGTCGTCCGAGCGCAGTTGAGCGGCGTAGCGCGCCGAGGCCCGGCTGAGGCTGGACCGCACCGCGTCAGCGAGCTCCTGGTCGCCGGTCAGCAACTCCAGTCGCCAGGCCAGGAGTTCGAACTCCTGGTAGATCTGATGGTCCAGCGGGTCGATCTCTACGGGGGCGTCGCTCATCGGGTTCTCCTGCGGCAGGTGCTTCGATGAGACCACCCTAGCGACGCGACCGGCTCGCCGGACGGCCTTCTTCGCTTCCGACCGGCCGGCGCCGGATGAGCTGCGTGGACCTGTGAATCACGTGACACGCTGCTCTTCCTCGCCGTGGCGCTCTACACCCGTTCGGGTACTTCTCGGCGGATCGCGCCCGGGTCGGGCGGGCCGCCGCCCTACGGTCGGGCCCATGACGACGAACACGAACTCGGAGGACGGCCCGCGGCTGCCGGGCGCGGAGCAGGCTGTGATCTGGCTGGTCGCAGTGGTCGCGCTGCCGCTGGCCAGGTGGCTGATGGGCGATCTGGCGCCCGAGCGCGGGTCGCTGACCCGGCGGCTGCGCCGGGTGGCGGATGCGATCGACCAGCTGGAGAAGGAGGAGGAGCGCAAGAAGCGGGAGAGGCGCAAGCGCTGACCCGGGGGCGGTGCGCGGCCGCCAGC
>NZ_JBHWIJ010000064.1:0-33368 GCF_042732255.1 Kitasatospora sp. NPDC059803
GCGGCGCCCGCCCCCCCGCCCCGCCCCCCCGGGCGCCGCCCCGGGGGCGCGGGCCCGGCGGGGGGGCGGGGCCCCGCCCCCCCCCGCCCCCGCGCGCCCCCACGCCCCGTGGTCAGCGGGTGACGCTCCAGACCAGGCTGCGGGTGAGCGCCGGGGTCAGGGCCGGGTCGATGACGGACGAGGTGGGGTCGTTCGCGACGGCCTTGAGCTCGTGGGCGGCGGGCTTGGGGCCGGTGGGGCCGAGGTCGGAGACGGCGATCGTCTTGCGGTCGCGCAGGGCCGTCACCTCCTTGCCGTCGAGGTACCACCGCAGCTTGGTGCCGGAGACCGGGAGGTCGACGGTGAGGCGGTCGGTCGCGGTCAGCCGGGTGGTGACGGGCGTGGCGCTGGAGAGGGTGGAGGCGTGCCGGTAGAAGCCGGCGATCATCGCCTCGCGGCCGGGCAGGTTGAACTCGCGGCCGAGGGAGCGCATCACCGAGTTGTCGGTCGGCCGGTTCAGGCCGGACGGGTAGTTGCTGCCGCCCTGGTAGGCGCCGACGGTGCCGCCGTCGGGCGAGGTCTTGCCCAGCCAGCGGTACCACTTGGTCTTGTCCTGGCGCATCCGGTCGGCGCTCAGGGTGGTGATGTTGGGCTGCGTGGGCTCCGCGCCCTTGTAGGGCCCCGCCCCATCGGCCCAGTACTCGTCCGCGAGCTTGCCCAGCGAGTGGCCGGTCTCGTGCACCGCTATCTGGCCGGACGCGGCGTTTCCGCCCGCCACGGTGGCGATGCCCTCGTACCCGAGCGGCGACTGGGTGCTGCCGTAGCCGGCGCCGCCGTACTTGGCGGTGTTGGCGACGACGATCACGAGGTCGGCCTGCGGGGCCTTGGCGGCGTAGGCGTCGACGGCCTTGACGTCCACGCACAGCAGCCGCTCGATGGAGTTGCACCAGAAGTGCGAGCCGAGGGCGGTCTTGCGGACGGTGTTCTGCTTCGGGTCCCCGGAGACGCCCGACTGTTCGGAGACGGCGCCCACGGCCCACACGTTGAACAGCTTGCGGTAGGTGGCGTAGGGCTCGACGGCGCTGATGTCCTTCCACTTCGCCGCGGCGTCCTTGCGGAACTTGTCCTGCTCCGAGGCCGTGTAGCCGTCGCCGATCATGACCACGTCCAGCTTGCTGTCCGTGCTCCCGTTGTTGACGACCTTCGTGACGGCGCCGTCCCCGGCGGCAGCGCCGGCAGCGGCCACGCTCATGGACTGCTCGGCGACGAAGGGGGACGCCGCAGGGACCTTGGTCCGGCTGATGGCGCCGTCCTCGGCGAAGACCTCGACGTCCTGGTCGCCCGGGAAGGCGTCCGGGGAGTCGACGATGGCGGCCGGGTCGGACGGGGCGGCGACCGCCGGGCCGACGCCGACGGCGAAGGCCGCCAGCGTCGTGACGCCGGCCAGGAGGACCGAGGTGAACCTGCTGTTGCGCAAAGGAGTTTCTCCGAAATCGACGGGCAGCGAGGGCCGGTGGCGAGACTCCCGGCAGGGGACGTGCGTGCAATACCGCACCGTCCCGTGCCGCGACACCGCCACCCGCCGCCACCACCGCCGCACAAGGCCGGAGCTGACGGGGCGACACCGTCCGCTCGCCACCTCACCGGTGGATACGTCCGGCTGCCCACGAACGGTTCACACCGGCTGCCGACACGGTAGTGATGGCGCCCTTGATGCGGTCGACGACGGCCAGGCGGCCGGCGAGGTCCGCTCGTACGATGCCTCCTGCGTGCAGTCGGCCGAGGAAGGGAAGCTCCGGCCTGGTCATGATTAATCCCCGCGCGCGGCACGGGACTTGAGGACACTCCCAACCCGGGCTGCCGCCAGCGCGACCGGCGACAGCCGGGTGGCCAGGTTCCGGGCCAGGATGCCGCCGCGGCCGGCCGGGACGAGCAGCGCGAAGGCCGCTCGTACGGACTGCCGGGCCTGGTCCACCAACCCCCGGTGCGCGGCCTCGTAACGGGCCAAGGCCGCGCGGTGGTCGGCGGGATCGGCGGCCAGGGCGTCGGCCAGGGCGTAGGCGCCCGCCAGGGCCAGGCTGGAGCCGCCGCCGAAGAGCGACACGCAGGACGCGGCGTCGCCGAGCAGCGTGACCCGGCCCCGCGACCACTGCGGCAGCCGGACCTGGCTCACCGCGTCGAAGTACAGCTCCTCACTCTCGCGCACCTGCGCCAGCACCTCGGGCGCGCGCCAGCCCATCCGGGCGAACGCGGCGGTCAGCAGTCGCCGGTGCTGATCGGTGTCGCGGTGGTCGAAGTCCGGCACGGCGGCGGACCGGACCATGAACGCGGCCAGCGGCCTGCCGCATCCGGGATGCACGCAGAGGGCGCGGCCCGGCGTGTTGTGGATCGCCACTTCCCGCAGGTCGCCCGCCATCCCGGCCAACGGCATGGTGGCCACGTACATCCCCAGGTGGCGGACGAACCCGGACTCCGGGCCGAAGGCCAGCCGGCGGACGGCGGAGTGCAGGCCGTCGGCGCCGACCACCAGGGCGAAGCGGCGGGGGCGGCCGGACTCGAAGGTGACGTCGACACCCGCCTCGTCCTGGCTCAGGCTCGCGATCGAGTCGCCGAACACGAACTCGGCGTCGTCCCGGCCGGCTTCGTGGACGATCGCGGCGAGATCGCCGCGCGGCAGCTCGACCGTGTCGGCCCGGTCCGCACCCGACAGGCCGCGCAGGTCGATCCTGCCCACCCGGCGGCCCGCGGCGTTGTAGAAGCCCACACCGGTGACCTGGGTGGCGGCCGCCCGGAGGCGGTCCCTGATCCCCATCCGCTCGGCGACCTCCATCGCGCGACCGGCGACATCGACCGGGCTGCCGCTGGAGCGCGCGGCCGCGGCCCGCTCGACCACGGTCGGCTGGAAGCCGTGGCGGGCCAGCCAGTAGGCGAGCGTCGGTCCGGCGATGCCGGCCCCGGAGATCAGCACGGTGCGATCGGCCGTCTTGGTCGAGGCGTTCATGGACGCTCCTTCTGTCATCGCCCGATCGTCGTCGCCTGATCGCGGCCAGGCCGACTCGCGGCAGCCGTCGCCGGTCAGCGGTCACGTCGGCACCCCCGGACTGACCATCGGTCAGTAATTCGACGCTACGCCCTGACCGCCGGTCAGGCAAGGGGCAGCGACTAGGCTCCCCACATGACTGCTGCCGAGAACCCCGACACCCGGGCACGGATCCTCGCGGTGGCCCTGAAGGAGTTCGCCGCGCACGGCTACCACGCCACCTCGGTACGCGGGATCGCCGAGCGGGTGGACGTGACCAAGGCCGCGGTGCTGTACCACTTCCCCAGCAAGGCGGACATCCTCGGCGCGCTGATCGAACCGATGCTGGACGACCTGGACGCCGCGCTGGCGCCCACCGGGCCGCCGGATCCGACCGCAGCCCGCTGGGCGGCGATCGAGGGGCTGCTCGACGTCTGGCTGCGCCACCGCGACCTGCTGCGGATGAGCCTGTACGACGCGGCGCCGGGCCTCTCGGGTCCGGGCTTCACGCGGTTCCGCGACGGAATGCTGCGCGCGAACGTCCTGGTGGCGGGGCCCCACCCGGACTTCGTCGCCCGGGTGCGCGCCGCCCAGACGATCGCCATGCTCTCCGACCCGGTGATCCTGCTCGCCGACGCCCCGCCCGAGGACCTGCGCGCCTGCATCCTGGCCGGAGTTCACCGGCTGCTGGACGGCCCCGAACCCCCCGCCGCGGCCGGCCCCGGGCGCGGCGGCGCTGAACGGCGCGGCCGGCCGAGCGCGATGAGCCCGGCGATGGTCGACACCGCCCGGCGCCTGCACGCGGCCGGCCGCACCGCCGAGCAGATCGCGGCAGAGCTCGGAGTCTCCCGGGCGACGGTCTACCGCCACCTGCCGACGTAGCCGGAGACACGAGGGCGGCCGCCGGGCAGCGGCTAATAATGAGACTTCATTGAGACAGTGGCGGCCATCTCGGCGGTGGTGCCGGTGGGACAGGCGCAGGAAATCTCCACCCCGCCAGTGCTCACGTTCCCCTGGCCTCCTCGATGTCCGATCTCGCGGGGGTGTCCTGCTGTTGACGGGGCAGAGCCGCGACGCCGACCGGGGCAGCAGCGCCAGGAGCCCGGATGAGGCGCCGAACGAGCGGGTTGACGGGCAGGGTCGCGGCGAAGGCGGTGACGAGGAGAACAGTGAACAGCCGGTCGCCGATGACGCCCAGGTCACGGCCCAGGGTCAGGATGAGGACCTCACTGAGGCCCTTGGTGTTGAGCAGGACCGCCACCGTCGTGGCCTCGCCGCGCGGCACGCCGATCAGCCGGGCACCCAGCCTGGCGCCGGCGAACTTGCCGCCCCAGGTGACGGCCAGGAACACCACCACCGCGACCAGGCTCCCGAAACCCAGCCCGCCGATGTCCACGGACAGCCCGGTGAGCGCGAAGAAGACCGGCACCAGCAGCGCCCCCGCGTGGCGCAGCGGCACCTCGACGGCGTGCCGCAGCTCCTCGGCGGCGTCGCGCGGCATGGCCAGCCCGAAGGCGAAGGCGCCGATCACGGCGTGCATGCCGAGCCACGAGGTGGTCCACGCGGACAGCAGGATCCCGCTGCCGAGGGTCAGCAGGACGAGCAGGGGATGCCCGTCGACGCGGGCCGGCCGGCGCAGCAGGCGCCGCAGCAGCGGGCGGACCACGAAGGCCATCGCCGCCGCGTAGCAGGCGAGTTCGGCGAACGCGAGGAGGACGTGGTCCGAGCCGCCGCTCCGGGCCGCGGAGGCGACGCAGGCGACGCCGCACCACGCGGTGATCTCGGTGAGCGCCCCGCAGGCCGTGGCCATGGCCCCGGTGCGGGTCGTCTGCAGCTGGTTCTCCCCCACGATGCGCGCGAGCACCGACAGCGCGCTGGCGGACAGCGCGATGCCCAGGAACACGGCCAGCAACACGGGGGACGTCTCCGCACCGATGAGGTACGGCCACCTGGCCGTGAGGACCGCCGCCAGGGCGACCGCGAGGGCGAAGGGCACGGCGACGGAGGCCGCGGTGACCGCCACCACGGTGCGGACCCGCCCGTTCAGCTGCTTCAGGTCGAGTTCCCACCCGGCGGCGAACATGAAGAGCGCGATGCCCAGTTGGGCGATCACCGACAGATGCTCGCGGACCTGGGGCGGGAAGAGGACGTGCGGGAGGTCGCCCGGCAGCAGCCCGAGGACGCTCGGCCCCAGGATCACCCCCACCGCGATCTCGCCGACCACCACCGGTTGGCGCAGACGGGTACGCAGCGGCGACAGGACGAGTCCGATCAGCAGGATGGTCGCGATGTCGGCCAGCGCGGTCGAGGAGGAGCCTTCCATGGTCGTGCGCCTTCCTGGGAACGGGGGCGTGCGCGGCCCGGTGACGCGACCCCTGCATTATCGGGAAGGACCCGTTCGTCGACGTAGCGTTCCCCGCGTGTCGCGGTCGCGTGGCTCCTCCCCCGCGCCCCGACCCGGACCTTCACGCCCGTACGAGGCGGACCGGCGGACAGGGGCGCACGAACGGCGCGCGACGTGACGCTGCGCAAGCAAAAGATCGCGTTCCGATACTGATGATCGGAACGCGGAGGTACCGTGACGCCCAGATACACGTGTTGAGCACGTGGTGTACAGCAGGGGGGCAGTGATGGCACGACGGAAGATCAAGTGGGGACCGACCGCGAGCTCCGCGATCGGGTGCGGCAAATCACCGAGGCGCTGGAAGGGTTCGGAGATGATGCAGAACGAGCTCGACGCGGCCAGCTGGCGCAAGAGCAGCTACAGCGGCACGAACGGCGGCGACTGCATCGAGGTGGCCCCCGGGTTCCCCGGCCTCGTGCCCGTGCGTGACTCCAAGGACCCCGACGGCCCGACCCTCGCCTTCCCCGCAGCCGCATGGCAAGCCTTTGTCGCGGCCGTTCACAAGGGCGAGTTCCCCGCATGAAGCTGCTCTGGCACAAGAGCAGCTACAGCGGGGGCAACGGCGGCAACTGCGTCGAGGTCGCCCACGGCCACCCCGACCTCGTCTCAGTGCGTGACTCCAAGGACGCCAGCGGTCCGGTCCTTTCCTTCCCGGACCCGGCATGGGGCGCCTTCGTCGCGGCCGTCCAGAACGGGGAGTTCCCGGTTTAGCGCGCCCGGCCGGGCCTGTTACTCGTGGGGGCGGGCCAGTAGGGCTGCCGAGTTCGGGTCGCCGACGAAGGTCGCGGCCACTCCCTTGACCACGGCCAGCGCGGCCGGCAGTGCCGCCACGGCCGCCGCCTTGAACGCGCCGATCGACGTCAGGTCGAATCCGTCGGCCAGCAGCAGGCCGAGGAATGCCACGGCGTAGGTGGCGACGGTGCGTTCGGCCAGATCGATGATGAACTTCCGCATGGTCGGGACTCCTTCGCGGTGAAGGTGCAGAGGTACACGGGGGGCGCTCGGAATTGCCGTCCCTGGTGTACACGTTCACGCTGTCGAGTTCCGACGACGGGCTCGGCGACCAGTCCGGTGCCCCGCACACGCGTGGTGTGCGGGGCACCGTCGTCGGCAGGCCGCCTGGCTGTCACCCGTCGTGCAGGGCCCACTTGCTGCTGTCGACCTGCACCGTTCCGGGCAGCGCGATGAGTTCGGGTTTGAACAGCGGTGGCGCGCCCATCGCGGGCTCCCAGGTGGCCAGCTTCTCGTCCTGGGGGACTTCGATCCGCCGGTCCGCGGTGAGGTCGGCGACCACCTTGAGGAGCAGTCGCACGCCGAGCGGTGCCAGGTGGTCGCGCCACAGGCTCTGCGCGGTCGAGCCCGGGGGCACGAACAGGTGCTCCTGGGCGGCGAGCGGGCCCGCGTCGGTGCGTTCGGTGAGGTGGTAGACGCTTCCGCCGGTCACCTTGTCGCCGTCGCGGATCGTCCACCGGATGGCGTCCCGGCCGCGGTGCAGCGGCAGCAGGCTGGGGTGGTAGCCGATGGTGGCGACGGCGGCCCGGGCGCGGGTCTGGCGGCCGAGGAAGGCGTGCGAGTGGGCGGCGACGATGATGTCGACCCCGTCCGGGATGTGTCGCGCGCGCAGTTCGGCCGAGTCCGTCCACGGGACGTCCTTGTGGTACGCCCAGGAGCGCAGGCGGTCCCAGCACATCGCGTCGCCCTCGTCGGACTTCCCCTTGCGCAGCCGGGGGGCGGCCGCGCCGACGATCTTGTGCCCGTCGTCCAGCAGGGCTTCCGCGACTGCGACCGCGAATCCCCCTTGTCCTGACATGTAGATGTTCATCCGGGTCAGTCGACCTCTTTCAGTCCGCGGTGGTCGGGTTCGAACCGCACCGGCATCGTGGAGAACCCGGTCAGGAAGTTGGACCGGATCCGCAGCGCCTCCTCGGTCTGCTCGAATCCGGTGGTGAAGTCCCGCAGGGCCGTGAGCAGTTCGGCGATCTCCACCTTGGCCAGGTACGAGCCGACGCAGAAGTGCGGGCCGTAGCCGAAGGCCAGGTGCTTGTTGGGGGTGCGGCCGAGGTCGAACGCCCCGGGCCGGGCGAAGACCCGTTCGTCGCGGTTGCCGGAGGCGTGCCAGAGCGTGACGATGTCGCCCGGCCGCAGCCGGACGCCGTGCAGTTCGGTCTCCCGTACGGCGCTGCGCCCGAAGTGCATCGTGGGCGAGGCCCAGCGCAGCACCTCGTCCACGGCGGTCTCGACCGCGACCTCGCCGTGTTTGAACCGCCGCCACTGTTCGGGTTGGGCGGCGAGGGTGTGGACGCAGTCGATCATCGTCAGCCGGCTGGTCTCGTCGCCGCCGATGATCAGGCTGTAGCAGTTGAGCACGACGTCCTCGTCGGACAACGGCACGCCGTCGATGGAGCTGCCGATCAGCATGCTGATCACGTCGTCGCCCGGGGACTCGCGCCGTTCCTCGACGACGTCCATGAAGTACATCAGGATCTCGTTGCGGGCCATCTCGGAGTCGACCTCGTCGACGTCCTCGTCCTCGGCCGACAGCGCGGTCTTGGTCAGGCTGAGCAGGTAGTCCCGGTCCTGCTCGGGCACGCCGAGCAGGTTCGAGATCGTGGTCATCGGGATCCGGCTGGCGATCTCCTCGGCGAACTCGCAGCCGCCGGACTCGACGGCCTCGCGGATCCACTGCCGGGTGTTGACGCGGACGGTCTGCGCGACCTCGTCGAGCACCCTCGGCGAGAGCACCCGTTGGAGGATCTTGCGCAGTTCGTGGTGCCGGGGCCCGTCGGTGACGGCCAGCATCCGGCCGGCCCCGGCGTCGCCGCCCTCCAGGAGCGTGACGAGGACGTTGCCGCGCTCGGAGGTGAAGTTCGCGTTGTCCCGGTAGGTGGCCATGATGTCGTCGTGGCGGGAGAGCACCCAGAATCCCCGGCGGCCGTCGACGGGCGGGTTCCAGTGCATCGGGGCGGTGTCCCGCAGGGTGCGCCAGAACCCGTCGAGGTCGTGGTCCGCGAAGGTGGCCGGGTCGCCCAGGTCCACGGTGTCCGGTGGCGGCGTGCTCATGGTCACCAGTCCGTGCGCCAGAACCGGCGCGGCTGGAACGGGTAGGTGGGCAGCGGCACCCGGTGGCTGGCCTGCCCCCGGTGCAGGGCGTCGAAGTCCACCTGCTGGCCGGTCACCCAGGCGGCGGCCAGTTCGGCCAGCGCCCGCTCGTCCTGGCCGGCGGGCACGATCCCGTTGTCGGTGCGGGAGAAGGAGCCCGGGTCGGTCTGCGGGGCGGCGGCGGTCGTGGTGGCGGGGCCGCGGGCGGCGTCGTCGGACAGCGCCGCGATCAGCTCCGCGCGGCTGCGGACCACGGCCGCCCACCGGCGGGCCATCACCTTGCGGCCGAGGTTGAGGCTGAAGCAGACGTCGTCCAGGCGCAGGTCGGGGTCGGCCTCCAGCCGCTCCTTGAGCCGCGTACGCTGCCGGGCCAGCGTGTCGTCGTCGAGGGCGGACAGGGTGGCCAGCCGCGGCCGGCCCTCGTCCTCGGGGGCGCGCCCGGCGGCCGTCGGCGCCTCCTCCAGCAGCAGGTGCGCGTTGTAGCCGCCGCCACCGATCGAGGTGATGCCCGCGCGGCGGATGCCGGCCTGCGGCTCCCAGGGCGCCCCTTCGATCTGCGGCACGAAGGGGGTGCTGGGGAAGTCGAGGTCCTGGTTGACCTCGGTGAGGTTGATCGTCGCCGGGAGCGTCTTGTGGTGCAGGGCCAGCGCGGCCTTGATCGCGCCGAAGCCGCCCGAGACCACGCCGCCGTGGCCGACGTTGCCCTTGACCCCGCCGATCGAGGTGGTCGCGGTCTGCTTCCCGAACGCCATGGTCGCCGCGTGCACTTCGAGCTCGTCGGTCATCGGCAGGCCGAGACCGTTGGCCTCGTACATGGACACGGTGTCCGGGGTGACGCCGCCGACCTCCATGGCGTTGGCGATGCAGGCGCTCAGCCGCTCGGGCTGGGCCAGGCCGTACGCCATCGCGCTGACGCCGTTGTTGTTGACGGCCGAGCCCTTGACGACGGCGTAGATGTGGTCGCGGTCGGCGACGGCGTGGCCCAGCGGCTTCAGCAGCACGGTGACGACGCCGCTGGACAGCGCGGTGCCGGTGCCGTTGGCGTCGAACGGGCGGCAGTGGCCGTCCTTCGACAGGATGCGGTTCTCCTCCCACAGGTGGCCGCGCGGGTGCGGCAGGCGGACCATCGCGCCGCCGGCGATCGCCAGGTCGGTCTGGCCGAGCAGCAGCGACTGACAGGCCAGGTGGACCGCGTAGTGGAAGCCGGCGCAGACGGCGGCGACGGTGACGGCCTCGCCGATGAGCCCCATGTAGTACAGGGCGTTGGAGGTCATGGTGTCCGGCGACCACGCCAGGCTGGCCTCGATCGCCTCGGGGCCGACCGACACCCGGTCCGGCGGGGAGCTGTAGAGCGCGGCGGTCTGCGGGTTGTTGGCGCCGTACATGCCGATCTCGGCCCGGAGCCGGTCCGGGTCGTAGCCGCCGTCCTCCAGCGTCTCCCAGGCGCTCTCCAGGAACAGCCGGTTCTCCGGGGTCATCGCGGCCGCCATCCGGTCGCTGATGCCGAACACCGACGGGTCGAACTTGTCGTACGTGTCGAGCACGCCGCAGGCCCGTACGTAGAACGGGCTGTGGATCAGGGTCTCGTCGACGTGGATGTCGTCCTTGGCCAGGAACGACACGGACTCCCGGCCGTGGACGAGGTTGTCCCAGAACTGCTCCTTGGTGCGGGCTCCGGGCGCCCGCAGGGACATGCCGATGACGGCCACGTCGCCCGGGTCGTAGTCCTGCTCGGGGTTGTCGGTCATGGGGAGGCTCCTGCTTCGTTTCGGGTGAGGGTGGCTCAGCAGACTCAGCGGCTCGCGGCTCAGCGGCCGGTGGCGCCGCCGCGGCCGCGCAGCGCGGCCCGGCGGGTGTTGGCGCGCGCGCGGGCGGACTGGACCGCCTCGGGGGTGGCGCCGCTCTCGTCGTCGAGCCAGCGGGCGAGGGAGGAGATGTCGCGGAAGCTGAAGAGGTCGGGCACCCGGACGCGGCGGTCGAAGCGCCGGGTCATCAGCCGGGCGAGGCGGATGAGCAGCAGGGAGTCCCCGCCGAGGTCGTAGAAGGCGGACTGCACGTCGATGCTCGACGGTTCGAGGTCGAGCAGCTGGCCCCAGATCTCCGACAGGGCGACCTCGGTCGGCGTGCCGGCGGCCGTCAGGGGCCCGCCGGTGTCGGCGGCCGGCGGCTCGGGCAGCGCGTTGCGGTCGAGCTTGCCGCCCGGCCCCAGCGGCAGGGCGGCGAGGACCACGAGCGTCGCGGGCACCATGTAGTCGGGCAGTTCGACGGCGAGCCTGCCGGTGACGGCGCTCTGGAGCGCGGCGTCCAGCCGGGGGCCGCCCTGCGGCGCGTCGTCGCCGGCGGGCACGACGTAGCCGACGAGCCGGTTGCCCCGGACGACGGCGGCGGCCTCCCGGACTTCGGGGCAGCCGGTGAGCCGGGCCTCGACCTCCTCCAGCTCGATGCGGTAGCCGCGCAGTTTGACCTGGTGGTCGGTGCGGCCGAGGAAGCGGAGTTCGCCGTCGTCGGTGAACTTGACGACGTCCCCGGTGCGGTACATGCGTTCGCCGTTGCGGAACGGGTCCGGCACGAAGCGTTCGGCCGTGGTGCGCGGCCGGTTGACGTAGCCGTGCGCGAGGCCGGCGCCGCCGAGGTAGAGCTCGCCGGGCTCACCGGCCGGGAGCGGCTTCAGCTGCTCGTCGAGCACGTAGACCCGGTCGCTGGTCGTCGGCGGGCCGATCGTCGGTTCGTCGGTCCCGTCCTCGGGCACCGGCCCGAACGAGCAGAAGACCGTCCCTTCGGTGGGGCCGTAGGCGTTGAACACCCGGTCGGCGCTGGTCTCCCGGTAGGTGCGGTCCACCAGCTTGCGGCGCAGGGCCTCGCCGCCGAACACGACGGTGCGCACGTTCGGGGGCAGGGCTCCGGCGTCGAGCAGGCTGTTCATGACCGAGGGGACGACGTTCAGGTGGGTGATCCTGTCGGCGTACCGGCTCTCCGGCAGGTGCACGGCGCTCTCGACGAGCACGACGGCGCCGCCGCGGCACAGCGCGTTGAAGATCTCCATCACGGACAGGTCGAAGCAGACCGAGCTCGCCGCCGAGACTCCGCTCAGGTCGCAGCCGTCGAGCACCCGGTCCATCTCGGCGAGCATCGCCACGCAGCCGCTGTGCCGGATGGCCACGCCCTTGGGCCTGCCGGTGGAGCCCGAGGTGTAGATGACGTACGCGGTGTCGCCGGGCACGACCGCGGCGGGCTTCGCGCCGGGCTCGGTCGTCACGCTCTCCCCCAGCACGACCACGGTCGGTCCGGGCGGGCAACTGGCCCGGGACGCGGGCGTGGTGAGCAGCAGGCGGGTCCCGCTGTCCTGGACCATGAAGGTCAACCGGTCGGCGGGGTAGTTCGGGTCCAGCGGCAGGTAGCAGGATCCGGCGCGCAGGGCCGCCAGGATGCCGACGAGCAGGTCGGGGGTGCGCTCGACGCAGATGCCGACCGGGACGCCGGGGCCCGCGCCGTCGGCGACCAGCCGTTCGGCCAACGCCCGGGAGCGCTCGTTCAGTTCGCCGTAGGTCAGGACGCCGGCGTCGGAGTAGACGGCGGTCGCGTCGGGGTTCTTGAGTGCCTGCTCGACGAACGCGGAGTGCAGGGTCTCGGTCACTGGTCCGTCTCCTCGGGGAGGCCGGTCGGCGCCAAGTCGCCGAGGGCCCGGTCGGGTTGGGCGATCGCGTCGAAGAGCACGGTGCGGTACAGCGCGAGCAGTGCCGTCACGGTCTGCCTTTCCAGGTAGCTCGGTTTGAACTGGACGTGGCCGGCCACCTCGCCGTCGATGTCGGCCATCGAGATTTCGAGGTCGAACTTGGCGAGGTGCCTGCGCACCTGAAGCGGTTCGAGCGGCAGCGCGCCGTCGGGCGTGATGGTGTCGCCGATGCCGTGGAAGAGCTTGACGGACCGGGGGAACGCGTCCGAGGACAGCCAGTTGACGACCACGTCGAACCACGGGGAGCGGCCCTCGGCCCTCGGCGGCCGCAGTTGGGAGGCCAGCAGGTCGAGGGGGTAGTTCATGTGCTCCAGGAGGCCGAGCGAGAAGGCGTGGACCTCGCGCAGCAGTTCGCGGAAGCTGCGGTCACCGGCGGGGTTCGCCCGCACCAGCACGGTGTTGAGGTAGTAGCCGATGGCGGATTCCCAGCCGGGTTCGGCGCGTTGGGCGATGGCGGTGGCCAGCACGGCGTCCTCGGTGCCGACCGCGCGGTTGAGCGTGGCGAAGAACCCGGCCAGTACGACGGTGCTGATCGACACGCCTTCGCGCACCGCGAACTCCCGCAGCAGGCTGGTCTGTTCGGCGCTCCAGCGGAAGGCGAGGTCGCGGCCCTCGTAGGTGACGCCCGGCGGCCGCTCCTTGGTGGACAGGTCGAGGTGGGCGGGCGGGTCGGCCAGCTTCTGCGACCACCAGTCCAGGGCCGCGCCGGCCGCCGGGCCGGCCAGCCACTGCCGCTCCCACGCGACGAACTCCGTGTACGGGGCGACCGGCGCGCTGTCGGCGGGGTCGGCGCCCTCGTAGTACTCCTGGAGTTCGCGGATCATGACGTCGGCCGACGCCGCGTCCGACGCGATGTGGTGGACGAGCACCAGCAGGTAGTGGTCCGCCGGTCCGCGCGTCATGAGGACGATCCGCACCAGCGGCCCGTTGTCCAGGTCGAGCGGCTCGTGTCCGTAGCGGGCCAGTTCCTCGCGGGCCTGTTCGTCGTCCAGGTCGGTGCCGTCCGCCACGACGAACTCGTACACCGGTTCGTCCAGGGTGACCTGGTACGGGCTGCCGCCCGCCTCCACGAAGAGGGTGCGCAGGGCGGGGTGGCGCTCCATCACGGCCTGGACGGCGCGCTCCAGGGCCTTCTCGTCGACGGCGGTCCGGATCCGGGCGGTCACCATGAAGTTGTAGGGCACGGCGTCCGGCGCGACCATCTGCATGAACCACAGCGAGGCCTGGCCGTGCGAGGCCGGTGCCAGGGCGAGGCCGAGGCCGTCGGCGCGCAGCTGGTCCAGGGCCGGGGCGTCGGTGGCCTCCAGCAGTCCGCGCGCGTCCAGTTCGTCGACCAGTTCCTCGGCGTCCAGTTCGGACAGCTCGTCGAGGTACGTCCGGTCCGGCTCGGCCTCGGGGGTCGGGGCGGGGGCGGGCGCGGCTGCTGGTACGGGCGCGGCCGTCGCGGGCGCGGCCGGTCCGGCGGTGAGCTCGACGAAGTGGCCGACGACCTCGGAGATGGGCCGGCCGTCCAGGAACACCACCGGCGACACCCGGTGCCCGAACAGCGACTGCAGCCTGTTGACGAGGCGGATCGCCAGCATCGAGTCGAGGCCGAAGTCGAGCATGCTGGCGTTCACGTCGAACCTGCTCACCGGCACGCCCAGCGCGTCGGCGAGCTCGGCGAGGACGACCTCCGCCACCGGCCGGATCGCCGCCGGCTGCTCCTCCTCCACCACACGGGCCACGGGCGCGGCCACGGTTTCGACGGCCGGGGCCGGGACCGACGACTGGGCGGGGCGGGGCTCGGTGTCGATCCAGTAGCGGTCCTTCTGCCACTGGACGAGCGGCGTCTCCACGACCTCGACGTCGTCGCCGAACAGCGGGTCGAAGGTCAGCGGCAGGCCCCTGACGTACAACGACGCGGCGGCGCCCAGCAGGCAGCGGACGTCGCTCTCGTCGCGCCGCAGGGAGTTGATCGCGTGCACCTGGGCGCCACGGGTCAGCGCGATCTCCTCGACCGCGCCGCGCAGCGTCTCGTGCGGGCCGATCTCGATGAAGGTGCCGACGCCCTGGTCGACCAGCGCGCCGATCGTCTCGGCGAACCGGACCTGGTTGCGCAGGTTGTGCACCCAGTAGTCGACGTCGGCGACCGGGTTCACCGTGTCGGCCAGTGCCGTGGAGTGGAAGTCGATGCCGGGTGTCAGCGGGGTGATGCCGTCGATGCCCGCGCGCAGCGGCTGGAGCAGCGGGTCCATGCCGGGGCTGTGCACTGGCCGTTCGACCCGGATCCGCCGGGTCGAGATGCCGTCCCGCTTGAGGTCGGCCTCCAGGGCGTCGACGGCTTCGGGCGAGCCCGAGACCGCCGCGCTGGTGGGGCTGTTGACCACGGCGACGGCCGCGTGCGCGGCGTAGGGGGCGAGCCGCGGCAGCAGCTCCGCCTCCGGCAGGTCGACCGAGATCATGGCGCCCGCGGCGGCCTTGCGTTCCAGCAGGTGCGACCGGGCGACCACCACGCGGGCGGCGTCCTCCAGCGACAGCGCGCCGGCCACGCAGGCGGCCGCGACCTCGCCCAGGCTGTGCCCGACGACGGCGGTCGGCTGGATGCCGAGTCCGAGCCAGACCTTCGCCAGCGAGACCTGGAGGGCGAACAGCACGGGCTGCTGGAAGTCCATCTCCTCGTACCTGGCCTCGTCGGCCGGGGCGGCGAGCTGGTCGAGCACCGAGCAGCCGCCGGCCGCGCGCACGGCGGCGTCGCAGGCGGTCATCCAGGTGCGGAAGCCGGCGTGCGAGCGCAGGAGTTCGCGGCCCATGCCGACCCACTGGGTGCCGCCGCCGGAGAACACCAGCGCGACCCGCCGGTCGACGTTGCCGGAGACCGTGCCCGTGACGACGTCGGGGTGCGGCTGGCCGGCGGCGACCCGGGCGAGGCCGTCCAGGACGTCCTGCCGGTTGCGGGCGAACAGGGCGATCCGGTGGTTGTAATGGGTGCGTCTGGCGGCGAGCGTGTAGGCGAGGTCGGAGACCCGCAGGCCCGCGTCGCGTTCGACGTGGTTGGACAGCTCGCGGCAGGTGTCGGTCAGCGCGCCGGCCGTCCGGGCGGTGACGGGGACGAGGTGCACCTGCTCGTCGGCGGCGGCGTCGCTGCGGCCCGGTGTGACGTGCCGCCCGCGGTCGCCCGCGAGGAACGGGTGGGCCGCGACGGGGAGGCCGGCGGTGTACAGGGCGCCGAGCGAGCCGAGCAGGGTCGAGGCCTCGTCGGCGCCGCGGCGCAGCGAGGGCAGGGTGGTCGCCGTCAGGATCTCCGACACCGACTTGAGCAGGACGGGGTGCGGGCTGATCTCGATCACCGCGTCGACGTCGTGGTCGCGCAGGTTCGTCAGGGCGTCGACCACCCGGATCTCCCGGCGCAGGTTGTCCGCCCAGTAGTCCGGCCCGAGCTCGGCGCCGTCGACGCGTTCACCGGTGACCGTCGAGATCATCGGGATGCGGGTGGTCCGGGGCCTGATGCCGTCGAGTTCGACCTTCAGCGGGGCGAGGACGTGGTCGACCAGCGGGGAGTGCGGGGCGTGGCCCATCCGGACCCGGTGGTTGGTGACGCCCGCCGCGGTCAGCCGCTGGACGAGGTCGTCGATCTCCTGCGGTGTGCCGGTGACCAGGGTGGAGCTCAGGCCGTTGTGGCCGGAGACGGTGAGCCGGCCGGTCAGGTACGGCCTGACCTCGTCGGCAGCGGTCATCACCACGATGCCCTCGCCGCGCCCCACCGCGAGCTGCTGGAGGAGCCGGCCGTGGTGGGCGGCCAGGCGGGAGGCGTCGTCGAAGTCGAGCGCGCCGGCGATGTGGGAGGCGGCGAACTCGCCGACACTCTGCCCCACGACGACGTCCGGCTCCACCCCCAGCGAGCGCCAGGCCTCGGCCAGCGCGACCTGGAGGGAGAACAGCAGCGGCTGGAAGACGTCCATGTCGTCGATGCGGCCGTCCGGAGACATCAGCTGCTCGACGAGCGAGAAGCCCAGCAGCTCCCGCATCCGCCGGTCGGACTTCATCATGGACCGGCGGAACACGGGCATTCCGGCGAGCAGTTGCCGGCCCATGCCCACCCACTGCGAGCCGTTGCCCGAGAACAGGAAGGCCACCCGCGGCCTGCGTCCGGTCCGCTCCCCGACGCTCAACCCGGCGGCCTTCGCCCCGCTGCCGAAGGCGTCCAGCTGGGAGCGGAGTTCGGGCATGTCGCGGGCGGTGGCCGCGAGCCGGAACGGGCCGTCGCCGGGCGTCCGGCGGCAGAGCGCGCGCAGGTCGCTCTCGTCGCGCAGCGCCCGGGCCCGCTCGGCCAGCGCCTCCCGGGAGTCCGCGGCCAGCAGGAGCAGCGAGCTCTCGGGGCGCGGCAGTTCCTCGACGGCGACGTGGCAGATCGCGCCGCCGAACCCGAACGAGCTGACGCCGCCCCGGCGGGCGTCGGAGCGTCGCGGCCACGGCGTCAGCCGGTCCTGGACGGTGAGGTTGTACTCGTCGAACATGATCTGCGGGTTCGGCGCGCTGTAGTGCAGGCTCGGCGGCAGCACGCCGTTGCGCATCGACATCGCGAGCTTGACGAGGCCGACGATGCCGGCGGCCGCCTCCAGGTGCCCGACGTTGGACTTGACGGACCCGAGCCGCAGCGGCTCCGTACGGCCGCCGCCGAGGACCGCGCCGATGGCGTTGGCCTCGATCGGGTCGCCGAGGGGTGTCGCGGAGCCGTGGCACTCGATGTAGTCCACGAGGTGCGGTGCGATGCCCGCCCGCTGGTACGCGGTGCGGAGCATCTTCTCCTGCGCCTGGGGGTTCGGCGCCGTCATGCCGTTGCTCAGGCCGTCGTTGTTGGAGGAGCTGCCCTTGATCAGGCAGTACACCGGCAGGTCGCGCTCCAGCGCCACGCTCAGCGGGGCGAGCACGACGACGCCGGCGCCCTCGCCGCGGACGTAGCCGTTGGCGCGGGCGTCGAAGGACTTGCAGCGGCCGTCCGGGGCGAGCGCGCCCATCGCGTCCATGGCGGTGTAGTAGTCGGAGACGAAGCTCAGGTTCACGCCGCCGGCCAGCACCAGGTCGCTCTCGCCCAGCCAGATCGACTGGCACCCCACGTGCACCGAGACCAGCGATCCGGCGCAGGCGGCGTCGATGGCCATGCTCGGGCCCTGGAGGCCGAGGACGTAGGAGACCCGGTTGGCGATGATGCCGTCGTGCATGCCCGTCGCGGTGTGCGGGGTGATCTGGCTGTCGGGGCCGCGGTAGTGCGCCAGGGCGGCGTAGTCACCCCAGCAGGAGGCCATGAACACGCCGGTGTCGCTGTCGACCAGGCTGTGGGGCGCGATGCCCGCGTCCTCCAGCGCCTCCCAGGACAGCTCCAGGATCAGGCGCTGCTGCGGGTCCATCTGGACGGCTTCGCGGGGCGAGATGCCGAAGAACAGCGGATCGAACCGGTCGATGCCGTCGATGAAGCCGCCCCAGCGCACCCTGTCGTTCAGCAGCTCGCGTCGCGCGGCCGGTACCGGCCCGACGGCGTCGCCGCCCTCGACCAGCAGTTGCCAGAACGACGACGGGTCCGGCCCGCCGGGGAACCGGCAGCCGATGCCCACGATCGCGACGGGCTCGTGCGAGGGCAGGCGGCGGCGCTCGGTACTCGGGGCGGGCTCCGCGGCGCGCGGACCGTCGACGAGCGCACGCGCCAGCCCGTCGACGGTCGGGTACTGCCACATCCAGGTGGCCGGGACCTGCCAGCCGAGGAACTCGGACAGCGAGGCCGCGAGGGTCACCGATCTCAGCGAGTCCAGTCCGTACCGGTGCAGCGGCGCCGAGCGGTCCACCGTGCTCGCGGACACGTCCAGCAGCTCGACAACACGGGAAAGCAGGAAATCCGTTACGGCGGAAATGTCTCGCGCTGCGCGCTCTCGGGGCACGGCGACTCCCTCAACAGGGCGGATGGAATGGACGGGTGGAGCTTCACGGCCGACTGGTCAGGGGGGGGCGGTCCGCACCCGGGCAGCCGGATACGGGGGGCGGCTCATGACGCGGAGGGTCCCCTTCGCCGCATCAAGTTCCTGGGTGGGGCCGATAGTTGGCGTGATGACGAGATCGGCGTTTCCGATCTCCACGTTCACGGCGGGCGAGAACTCCCATTCGTGTACCGCTGTTTCAGCCGGCGGCGCGGCTCGTTCTCACCGCGGGAGAAATCACGGGCGTCTCTGGGTCACATCGGTCCGCGAGTGCATCGACGACAGGATCGCGTACGCGGAATCTTCACCTGCACGGCTACTGTCGATGGGCTCCAAGGTCCATTTGGTCAAGCGCAACGAGTATGCTGGTTGAGGCAAAATGGATCGTCAGTGCTAATCCGACCGGCGGACAGCAGAGTGCCAGTTTGTTAATGGTGAGACAAGCGCCATTCGAGGGCCGGTTGAGGCACTGGCGAGATTTGATCTCCAAGTGTCCGGTTCGAGTGGGAGCCGTCGGCGGTCCGAAATGGCACCTCGACTCGGCGGCGCCCCCGCATCACCGCGCCCCGGCCGGGATAGGCGCACGACCCCGCGAAAGGCGCGCCCCACCGGCACGCGACGGGGGTAGACAGCGGCTGAGCGACCCATGCAAGCTGACCCCCATGGCAGTTGAGAACCTTGATGCGGCGTCAGCCCGTGCCGACCGTTCCTTAGCCGGGCTCACCGGCCGCGACGTCGACGGCAGGCCCGCATGACGGACGCCACCGGCACCACCGGCACCACCGGTACCACCGGTACCACCGGTACCACCGGTACCACCGGTACCACCGGTACCACCGACACCGCGGTCAAGCCGGCGCTCCGGCCGGGGCTGGCACTCGGCGTACTGGCCGGGGCGCTCGCCCTGGACGTGAGCGGCCTCGGAGTCCTCAACGCCGCCCTGCCATCGGTCGGAGCGCGCTTCGACCTGGACGAGACCACGCTCCAGTGGGTCATGACCGCCTACGCCGTCACGTTCGCCGGCTTCCTGCTGGTGGGCGGCCGACTGGCCGACGTCCTGGGCCGACGACGGGTGTTCGAGGTCGGGGTCGCCCTGTTCACCGTGTCCGCACTGGTCGGGGCGCTGGCCCCGGACACCGCGGTGCTGCTGGGTGCGCGCGCCGTCCAGGGCATCGGCGCCGCCCTGTCGGGCCCGGCCGCGCTGGCCCTGCTCACCGAGACGTTTCCGGCCGGTCCGGCCCGCAACCGGGCCTTCAGCGTGTACGCGGCGGTCGGCGCCGCGAGCTTCAGCGGCGGGGTGATGCTGGGCGGCGTACTGACCCAGTTCCTCGGCTGGCGTTCGGTGCTGTGGTTCTCGGTGCTGCTGGGGCTCGCCGTGCTGGCCGCGACCCGCGCCGGACTGCCCGGCGGCGCCGGGCACAGCGGCCGGCTGGACCTGCCCGGCGCGATCACGGGCACGCTCGGCCTCACCCTGCTCATCGTCGGCGTGAGCAGTGACGGGGCGACGGCGTGGATCGTCCTCGGCGCCGCGGTCGCCTCCCTGGTGCTGTTCGTCGTGCGCGAGCACCGCACCGCCGACCCGGTGCTTCCGCTCGGCCTCTTCCGGATCAGGTCGGTCCGGGCCGCGAGCCTGGCGGCGTTCCTCCAGTACATGGGATCGGTCGGGCTGCTGTTCTTCGCGCCGCTGTACCTCCAGGGAATGCTGGACTACTCCCCGTTCGAGTCCGGTCTCGCGCTGGTGCCGATGTCCCTGGCCGTGTTCCTCACCGCCAACTTCGCCACCGGACGCCTGCTGGCCCGGTTCACCCCGCGCACGCTGATGGCGGTCGGCCTCGTCCTGATCGGCGGGGGTGCCGCGCTGTGGCTGGGCACACCGCACGACGGCGGCTACGTGCAGTACGTGCTGCCCGGCCTGGTGCTCAGCGGCATCGGCCAGGGGCTGAACTTCCCCTCGATGACGTCCGCCGGGCTCACCGGAGTCCCGGCGCGGCAGCACGCCGTCGCCGGGGCGGTGAACGTCGTGGCGCAGCAGATCGGCGCGAGTGCGGGCGTCGCGGTGATGGTCCTGGTCGCCGCGACCAGCACGGACCAGCTCACCGGCTACCACCTCGCCTACCTCACCGCCGCCGGCGCGTGCGTCCTGGGCGCGGCGGTCATCGCCGTACGACGGCAGGCCTGAGGGGCCCGGCCGACCGGCGACCGGCCCGCGCCCGGCCGGGCGCTGCCGTGTCGGCCCAGTGCGCGGTCGAGGTTGAAGGCGGCGCGCCGTCCGCGGCGAAGAACCGCGTGATCAGCACGTTCGTACCGACCAGCGCGGCCGTACGAAGCTCGCCGATCAGGCCGCGCTCGGAGATCGGCGCATAACAGCTGCCGCCTGCCTGCTCGAACCCCATCGTGGCCGGAGGCGATGAGGGCGCGGAGCGCGCCGGACATCCCGCGCTGGGCCGCCCCCGGCGGCGACGGCAGCTGGCTGTGCGGACCGGGCAAGGCGATCGAGGCGTCGGCGACCCTCCCGGCCTCCTGGACTGGAGGGGACGGCAGGCCCGGCCCTCGCCCCCTGCACGCCCACACCCACACCCACACCCGTATCCCTGAGCCGCGTCCGAGCCGGGCACCGGCGCCGCCACCGAGGAGTGGGAAGCCTTCCTGCTGATCTGCTGATCTGCATCACTCCCTCGACTGTCGTCACGTCACCCGACGGCATCAGGCCGCCCGCGACCATCACCGGTGCGCGACCAGAGCAGCAGGGCCGATCGCACCGGGGCCGCCGAACCGAGAGCGGCCGAGGAGGCGGACGGCAGGCCCGAGAAGCACGGGGCGGCCTGCCGGAGCGGGCGGTTGCCCACGCCAACATCCCGGCTCACCTCGCTAGTTCAGTCGACGATGAGCCGGGGAGCGGCGGTCCCGCGCGGACGGGCCGCCAGGTTGCCGCGAGCCGCAACGGAGATTGTGATCATTCACAGTCCCTTCCCCCTCTTCACACCCACCAATCACACGAGATGCGCACGGCCGGGCCGGCATCGCGCTTCGTTCACGGAGAGCGAGATCATCCCGTGATCTCACCGTTTCCGACGCGGCGAAAAAGCGCCCTTGGGCTGCCTGCGAGGGTCGGTTAGGTTCTCCTTACATCAGGTCACGGCAACAGTCCCGGTGCCGCCGCAGCTTCGGACTCCAGCACCCCGTTGCCTGTGCGGCAAGCGGGGTTGTGACCTGGACCATAAAGCCCGCGAAAACCAGCCGTTGATCGACGATCGGAAGAAGATGAATGGTTGGCGTTCCCAGTTGACGGCTGACCCCGGACCTGCACTGTGGCCGCTGCCGTGACGGTCGGCGCCGCCGCCCACCAGGGCGGCGGTCGCCCGAAGGTGCAGGTGACGCCGGTGCGCGCAAGCCTCCGTCGGCATCGAGGCCGGACCTCACACCGACGGTCGAGGCCTCGCGGACCACCGGGCCGGGACGGCCGAATGGCACCAGCGGGCTCGGCACCGCGCAGCCCCCGATATCACTCCCCCCACACGCCCGTTGCCGTCGAATCCCGTCGGGCGCGCCGCTCTCCGCGGCGGGCCGAAAACGGCTGCCACGGCCGGGAATTCGCGCCTTCTACCAACGAGGTCTATCGTGACAATGATAAAGAATCGCACGTCGGTCCTCGTCCTCGAAGGAAATTCGCTGCTGCGCCAAGGACTGCACGCCTTCCTCTCCGCCGAGCCCGACCTGGTCGTACGCGCGACGGTGGGCACCGTGGACGAGGCGCTGGAGGTGCTGTCCGAACACCACGTCGACGTGGTGCTGTTCGGGGTGGGCGACTCGCACGCGGCCACCGAACAGGCCCTGGGCCGGCTGCTCCCCCGCGGCGCCCGCTGCCGGGTGGTCGTGCTGAGCAAGCGCGAGCGGCCGGGCGAGGTGGAGATGTACCTCGGCTTCGGAGTGAGTGCCTACCTGCGCGAGGACGTCACCAGCGACTGCCTGGTGTCCGTGGTCCGGGGGCTGGCCGTCAACCGGGAGCGGGTGTACATCATGGCCTCCCGCTCCGGCATCGACTGGATGACCGGGCCACGCGGATCCCAACTCTCCTCACGGGAACGGGAGATCATGGGACTTGTGGCGAACGGCCTGAGCAACTCCGCCATCGCCGGCCACCTCAGCATCGCCCCCGGCACCGTCAAACGCCACCTCAGGAACGTCTTCGTGAAACTCAACGCGGTCTCCCGGATCGATGCCGTCAACAAGGCCAGGGCTGCCTCCCTGCTGGTGCCACTAGGCTGAGCCGGCCGGCTGCTGGCCGAGTTCCATCACCTGCCCGGCACTCGGCCGACGCGGCTCCCGCAGCCGCGAGATTCCACTGAGCAGATCGTCGTGCAGCTCCCGCAACGGCTGCGACGGGTAGATGCCCAGGTCCTCGTCGAGCTTGCGGTAGAGCGACCGGTAGACGTGCAGGGCCTCACTGCGTCTGCCGGCACAGTCGAGCGCGAGCATGAGCTGCTCGTGAAACCACTCGTTGAGCGGGTGGTGGAGCGTCAACGCCCGTAGCTCCGGTATGAGTTCCCGGTGCCGGCCGATCTGCTGATCGGCCAGGATGCGGTTCTCCAGCGCGCGCAGGCGCATCTCCTCCAGGACGGCCACGTGGCCGGCGAGCGCCCTGCCGACGGGGATGTCCGCCAGCGCGCCGCCACGCCACAGGCTCAGCGCCTGGCCCAACCGGTCCGACGCCGCCTCGGGGTGGCCGTCGGCCAGCAGGCGGGCGCCCTCGTTGTAGAGCCGCTCGAAGTCCTGGGAGTCGAGCTCCTCCTCGCCCAGGAGCAACAGGTAGCCCGGCGCCTTGGTGAGGATGAAGTCGCGGCCCTCCACCCGACCGAGTTTGCGGAGTTGGTAGATGTAGGTCTGCGCGGTGGTCACCACCGTGCGCGGAGGATTGTCGCCCCATATTTCCTCGATCATGACGCCGAGGTCGACGATCCGATTGGCGTGCATCACCAGGATGGCCAGCGTCCACCGGACCTTCAGCGCGCTGGGTGTGCACGTGGTTCCCGCATCGAGGACTTCCATCGGGCCGAGAACATTGAACCTCATGACGCCTCCGATTTCGCCGAGATAATCACTCGACTCCTGTATATCCACGCTTCGATCAACGACTCAAGGGGACTGCGCGCAAGGTGGCACTACTGCTATTCCCAGGCGCTCGGCACGGTTGTTCCAAAAGGAATACTCCCCCGCCGATCGACGGGGGTCGATCGGCGGTCGGATCGTCAAGTGCTGTTAGACTGCGACAGGTTGGACTACTGTCACGACACGAGGAGAATGACGTGCCCCGAAAGATCCGTGTTGCTCCGGTTGTGCAAGCGAAGACCGAAGAACTAGGGGAAGCACGTCATGTCAAGCGTGAACATCGGAATCCTGGCCCATGTCGACGCCGGTAAGACCAGCCTGACCGAGCGGCTGCTCTACACCGCCGGCGTCATCGACCGGATCGGCAGCGTCGATCGCGGCGACACTCAGACCGACTCCCACGACATGGAGCGGCAGCGCGGCATCACCATCCGGTCGGCGGTGGTGTCCTTCACCGTCGGCGATGTGAAGGTCAACCTCATCGACACCCCCGGCCACCCGGACTTCATCTCCGAGGTGGAGCGGGCCCTCGGCGTGCTCGACGGCGTGGTGCTCGTCATCTCCGCGGTGGAGGGCGTCCAGGCCCAGACCCGCCTGCTGATGCGCACGCTGGTCAAGATGCGCATGCCGGTGATCCTCTTCGTCAACAAGATCGACCGCATGGGCGCCCGCCACGACGACCTGCTGGAGTCGATCCGCTCCGAACTCACGCCCGCCATCGTCCCGATGAGCAGGGTGGAGAGGATCGGTACGCCGCAGGCGAGCGCCGCGGCCCGCCGGATCGCGGCGGGGGGCACGGAGGAGGAGGCGGGGGACGACTTCGCCACCGAACTGGCCGACGTCCTGGCCGAGCACGGCGACGCGTTCCTGGCGCGCTACCTCGACGACGAGGCGGCGCTGACCGAGCAGGATTACACGACCGAGCTGGCCCGGCAGACCGGCTCGGCGCAGTTGTACCCGGTGTTCTTCGGCTCGGCCGTGGCCGGCGTCGGCATCACCGACCTGATGGACGGGATCACCAGCCTGTTTCCGGTCAATCACGGTGGCTCCGGCGATGCGCTGCGCGGAACGGTGTTCAAGATCGAACGCGGCTGGGCCGGCGAGAAGGTCGCCTATGTCCGGCTGCACACGGGAGCGCTCAAGGGCCGCACCAAGGTCTCCATCCACCGGCAGGACCAGCACGGCGCCGTCGTCGAGCTGCCCGGCCGGACGACCGTGGTCGAGGTGTTCGACCGGGGCTCCGCGGTGGTCGAGGCGCCGGCGTCGGCCGGTGACATCGCCAAGGTCTGGGGGCTCAAGGGCATCCGGATCGGGGACCAGCTCGGCACCGCCGAGGGGCTGCGCGGGCAGCACCTGTTCGCGCCGCCGAGCCTGGAGACCGTGGTCAGGGCGACGAGGTCCGGCGCGATGCCCGAACTCTACGAGGCCCTGCTGCAGTTGGCCGACCAGGACCCGTTCATCAACGTCCGCAAGAACGACGAGGAGCAGGAGGTCTCGGTCTCCCTCTACGGGGAGGTGCAGAAGGAGGTCATCAAGGCGACGCTCGCCGAGGACTACAAGCTGGACGTGGTGTTCGAGGGCACCCGGATCATCTGCGTCGAGCGGCCGATCGGGGTCGGTGAGTCGGCGGAGGAGATCGACTACCGGAGCAAGACCTACTTCTGGGCCACGGTCGGGCTGCGGGTGGAGCCCGGAGAGCCCGGCTCGGGGGTCGTCTTCCGGCGGTCGGTCGAGTTGGGTTCGCTGCCGTACGCCTTCCACAAGGCGGTGGAGGAGGCGGCGCGTTCGACGCTCCAGCAGGGACTGTGCGGGTGGGAGGTGCTCGACATCCTGGTGACGCTGACCCACACCGGGTTCGCCAGCCCGGTCAGCGCGGCGGGCGACTTCCGCAAGCTCACCCCGCTGGTGCTGATGAACGCGCTCAAGCAGGCCGGGACGCAGGTGTTCGAGCCGGTGAACAGGTTCGAACTGGAGGTGCCGGCCGAGAACGTCAGCACCGTCCTGTTGAACCTGGTGGAGTGCGGTGGCACGCCGGAGACGACGAAGGCGCAGGGCAGCACCTGCCTGGTGGAGGGCACCATCCCGGCCCGCACGGCGCAGGAGTTCGAGCAGCGGCTGCCGGGGCTGAGCCAGGGTGAGGGAGTGTTGGTCACCCGGTTCGACAGCTTCCAGCCGGCCGTCGGCGCGGCCCCGAGCCGCCGTCGGACCGACACCAACCCGCTGGACCGCAAGGAGTACATGCTGCGGATGTTCGGCCGGATCTGACCACAGGGCCGCACGCCCGACAGGTCCCGATCACCCCACGGTGGTCGGGACCTGTCGCATACCGGCCGCGCTGAATTCGGCGGCCGCGGCCGTCAATCGAGCAGTGCCACCGCCCGAGTCCAACCCGCGCCCGCGCCGACGATTTTGACCGGAAGCGCGTGTACGGTGAATCCGGTCGGCGCGGGCAGCGCACCCAGATTGCACAGCCGCTCGATCTGACAGTATTCCCGCTGCCGCCCCGCGAAATGCGCGGGCCAGAGCACGGAATGGTCGCCGGAACGCCGGAACTCCGAGAGCATATGCGTGAAAGGGGCGTCCAGGCCGAAGGCGTCCGTCCCGATGAGCCGCACCCCGAGGTCGAGCAGTAAGTTGGTCGCCTCACCGTCCAGGCCGGCGAACTCGGTGAAGTACTCCGGTGTTCCGGCGAGCTGGTCGGCGCCGGTGTGCAGGAGCACGATGTCCCCGGCGCGCGGGCAATGGCCGATGTCGTCGAATGCCCGCCGCAGTCGGTCCGCGCCGATCGTACCGACCCCGGTGTCGGTCAGGTCGAGGACGACTCCCGGGCCGATGAACCAGTCCAACGGCAACTGGTCGATGTCGCGCGGAATTCCGTACGCCGTCTTGGTGCCGTAGTGCGACGGCGCGTCGACGTGGGTGCCGGTGTGGGTGGTCAGGGTCAGGGTGTCGAGGGAGAGCAGTTCTCCGTCGGGCAGGTCGGCGATGTCGAACTCGATGCCGTGGTTGCGGAGCATCCCCTCGGCCATGTGCCGCGCGCCGTCGGCCGGCGTCAGCACCTCGTGACGGATCCCGTCCACCTCCCAGGCGCCGCCGTCGATCGCCGAGGACAGGTCAATGATGCGCACTGGTGGTCCCTTCCGGTAGCAGGGCGCAGGCCTGGAGGACCTGGCGGAACCGGCCCGGGCCGCGGTCCCGGGCGGCGACGTAGCCGTCCGGCCTGATCAGCAGGAACTCCCCGGGCGCCAGACCCAGGGCACGACGCAGCGCGCCGTCGGTGTCCGCGTCGGAGTGACCGTCGGCGTCGGAGCTACCGTCGGCGTTCGCGTCGGACAGCACCCGTACCGAGACGGCCGCGCCGAACAGCCGGTCCACCTGCTCCACCGCCTCCCGGTGGGCGGCGCGCCCGGTTGCCGGCTCGGCGGCCAGCAACGTCCATCGGGGATCGGCGAGTTCGGCACGGAGAGCGGCCCCGCCCGGGTGCCCGCCTGCCGTGCCGGCGGCGCAGCCCACCCGGTCGCCGGGCCTGATCCCACCGGTGGCGTCGGTCGCCAGGGTGAGCGGGCTGTCCGGGTAGGCCAGGCCCAGCCCGCAGAAGCCGCGGATCATCTTGCCCTCGACCCGGCGCTTCAGCGGCGGCACCGCGCGCAGCACGGCGGTGCCGACGGTGAGCAGGGCCGGCCCCAGCACGGTGCGCAGCGAGACCAGCGCGGTGGCCGTCCTGGTGGAGCGCAACAGGACGGCCCCGGTCGGCACCCGCTCGGCGTCGTAGCTGTCGAGCAGGTGGGGCCCGGCGTGACCGCGCGTCACGTCCGCCAGCTTCCAGGCGAGGTTGTAGGCGTCCTGGATGCCGCTGTTCATGCCCTGCCCGGAGGCGGGGCTGTGCACGTGCGCGGCGTCGCCGGCGAGGAAGCAGCGTCCCGAGCGCATCCGGGTGATCTGGCGCTGCTGCACGGTGAACACCGAGAGCCAGCTGGGCGCGCCGACCGTGACCGGCCGGCCCAGCGCCCGGCCGATTTTGGCGGTCAGCCTGCGCCGGACGACCTCGGGGTCGTCGGCTCCGCCGGTGTCCCTGGTGTCCACCACGCGCCACTTGCCCGGTTCGGGGAAGGGCACCAGCAGCAGCGTTCCCGGGTCGGTGTGCAGCAGGTGGTTGCTGTCCGGCGGCAGGTCGGCGTCGATCGTGACGTCGGCGTTGAGCCACTCCTGGGTGGTGTCCCCGATCAGCCGCATGCCGAGCTGGCGCCGGACGGTGCTGCGCCCGCCGTCGGCACCGATCAGCCAGGGCACCGGCGTCTCCTCGACCCGCCCGTCGGGGTGGCGCAGGGTGACCAGCGCGGCCTCCGTCTCGGAGCGGACGCCGACCAGTTCGACGCCCCATTCGACGGTGACGCCGTACCGCGCGGCGCACTCGCGCAGCACGCGTTCCGTCACCACCTGGTCCACCATCAGGCTGAATGGGTAACCGGTGGGCATCGTCTCGTAGTTGGTGTCGAATCGAACCAGGGTGCGGCCCCGGCGGTGCATGGTGAAGTGGGTGACACGTCGGCCCAGCGGGAGCAGCCGGTCGAGCGCTCCCATCTGGTCGAGCACCTCCATGGTCCGGGCGTGCACCGCGAGCGCCCGGCTGCTGGTGGCCGGGCCGTCGGCGGCGTCGATCAGCCGTACCCGTACGCCGCGTCGGGCGAGCTCGTGGGCCGCGGTGAGCCCGACCGGGCCGGCGCCGGCGATCAGGACGGACGGTGCGGGGTCAGCCATGGCGTTCCTCGGCGAACCGCTTGGCCAGCGCCAGGGTGGCGCGGCTGTTGCCGCCCGCGGCGGAGCGGATGAACGTCCGGGCGGAAGCAGTGGTCGCCTCGGGGCCCAGGACGGCGGGAATCGCCTCGGGGTTGAGCACGACGGCGTGCCAGGACGTCACCCGGACGCCGTGCCCGGTCTGCTCGAAGGTCCACCGGCCGGTGTGGGCGGACATCATCGACGGTGTGCGCAGCTGCTTGTAGGCGATGGCGGTGCCGGGGAAGCAGATCCGGATCGACTCGGTGGTGTGCTCGGAGCCGTCCGCGGTGCGGGTGTCCATCGCCATGTGCTGGATGCCGGGGACGTCCTCGCGCAGGTCGAGGCGGGCCACGTGGGGCAGCCGGTCCGGCCACTCGGCGGCTTCGTGGAGGAAGCCGTAGACGGTCTCCAGCGGCGCGTCGACCAGCACCGAGTCCTCGAACTCGAATTCCAGGTCGGCGAGCGCCGACCAGCTCTCGGCGAGGGCCTTGATGTTGCCGAGTTCGGTTCGACTGTTGCGGTCGGTGGCCCGGGTGATCCACTCGACGCCCTGTGGGTCGTCGTCGACCGCGGTGAACTCGTGGGTGAGCGTCAGGGTGGCGCCGCCGGGCCGCTCGTGGACCTGCCACTCCCCCGCCATCGAGGCGACCGGCGGCGAGGAGACCTCCTGCCGGAACCGGATCCGCCGGCGGCCGCCGTCCAGCTCGCGGCGTGAAGTCCAGTGCTTCACCTCGCCGTTGGCGCCGGCCCAGATCCGCAGCCGCTCGGTGTCGGCCGTCAGGGCCTCGTGCTCCACGTGCAGGGTGGGTCCGAACCGCCGTGGCCACGCCAGGGCGTCGGCGATGACGGCGTAGACGACGTCGGCGGGGGCGGCCACGTCGATGTCGTGGGTGGTGTGCTGTGTGCGGGTCATCCGTCGACCAGCCTTCCGTCGGTGGGTTCAGTAGATGCCGAGGCCGCCGCAGACGTTGATCGCCTGCGCGGTGATGGAGGCGGCGGCGGGGGTGGTCAGGTAGTCGACCATGCCCGCCACCTCCTCCGCGGAGGAGTAGCGGCCGAGCGGGATCTTCTGCTCGAACCGGGCGAGCACGTCCTCCTCGCTGGTCTCCCAGGTGGCGGCGTACGCCTGGCGGACCCGCACCGCCATCGGGGTCTCGACATAACCGGGGCAGACCGCGTTCACGGTGGTGCCGGTGGCGGCGAGCTCCTTGGCGAGCGCCTTGGTGAAGCCGATGACGCCGGCCTTGGACGCCGAGTACGGAGCGCCGAGCGGGACGCCCTGCTTGCCTCCGGTGGAGGCGACGGTGATGATCCGCCCGTGGCCGGCCCGCTCCATGCCGCCGGTGGTCAGCACCTCCCGGGTGACCCGGAAGACGCTGGTGAGGTTGGTCTCGATCACGTCGTTCCACAGCTCGTCGCTGATGGCCGAGGTGACGCCACCGCCGTTGCGCCCGGCGTTGTTGATCAGCACGCCGATCGGGCCGAACCGGTCCACCGCGGTCCGGACCGCCGTGGCGACGTCCTCCTGGGAGCGGACGTCGGCGGGTACGCCGTCGACCTCGTACCCCTCGCCGCGCAGCCGCGCGACCGTCTCCGAGACGTCCTTCGCGGTGCGGGCGCAGATGAAGACGCGCAGGCCTCGCTGGGCCAGGCGGACGGTGCTGGCCAGTCCGATCCCGCTGGTCGCCCCGGTCACCAGGGCGACCCCGGTGGTTGTCTCGGTGCTCATCGCATCAGTCTCCGATTCAGAGTTCCCGGGCTCGTTCAGGCCCCTCGGCCCGACCCTGCACCGCCGGCTTCGACTCCCGTTGGAGCGCGCCCGCGCGGCCCGCGCTCGAACCGGATTCGAAACGGGGGTGCGAACGTCGTCGCCGTACCGATCCCCAACCGCCCGAGGAGGGCCCGAGCATGACCGAATCGCTCTACGAGGAGGTCCAGCACTTCTACGGGCGGCAGATGCGCCACCTGGACGAGGGCGAGGTCACCCAGTGGGCCGCGACCTTCACCGAGGACGGCGTGTTCGCCGCCAACGCCCGCCCGCACCCGCAGGAGGGCCGGGGGAGCATCGAGCGCGGCGCCCACGAGGCGGCGGCGCGCCTGGCCGCCGCCGGGGTCCAGCACCGGCACTGGCTCGGCATGCTGGAGGTCGCCGAGCAGCCGGACGGCACCGTGCTCGCCAGGACCTACGCGCTCATCATCGCCACGCCCAAGGGCGGTGCGGCCGCCGTGCACCTGAGCACCAGCTGCGAGGACCGGCTGGTGCGGGTGGCCGGGGAGCTGAAGGTCCGCCACCGCCAGGTGTGCCGGGACGACCTGCCGGCCGCCTGAGAGGAGACCCCGACATGGCTACCTCTGCGGACAGTACGACCTTCGGCGCGCCGCTGGACACCGTGTCGGAGCTGATCGGCGGCCCCCGGATCGACGACCTGCTCCGACGCTCGGCCCGGCGCTCGCCCCGGCACCCGGCGCTGGTCGCCGACGGCGAGGTCCTCGACCACGCCGGGCTCGACGGACGGGTGACCCGCTGCGCCGAGGCGCTGCGCGGCGCGTTCGGCGGCCCGGAGACGGTGATCGCGATCGCCGCCGAGCTCACCGTGGACTTCGCCGTCACCTTCCTGGCGATCTCCCGCTCCGGCAACACCAGCGCCATGTTCAACCCGTTGATCTCGGACGACGCCCTGGTGCACGTCCTGAACGCGTGCGGTGCGCGGGCGGCGGTGCTGTCGCCCCGGATGCACCGCCGGATCGAGGCGGTGCGGCACCGGGTCCCGGCGCTGCGGCAGATCGTGGTGACCTCGGACGCGGGCGACGGCACACCGGTGCTGGACGAACTGCCCCGGGCGGCCGTCCCGGACGGCGAGGCCGCGCGGACCGCCTGCCTCCAGTTCACCAGCGGTACCACCGGCGCTCCCAAGACGGTGCGGCTGAGCCACGACAACCTCCTGGTGAACGCCGCGCAGTCGGCGCACGCCCACCAGCTGGGCGCGGACTCGGTCTCGCTCGACAACCTGCCCTCGTTCCACCTCATGCACCTGAACACCGCGCTGGCGGTCGGCGCGACCCTTCTGCTCTGCCCGGCGGAGGACCAGGAGGCGATGGTGGAGCTGGCCCGCGCCTGGCGGGCCAGCCACCTGTACAGCCTCCCGGTGCGGCTGTCCCGGCTGGCCGGGGACCTGCGCCTGCCGGCCTTCCGGATCCCCTCGCTGCGGGCGGTGCTGTCCGGCGGCTCCACGCTGCCGCCGCGCACGACGACGGCCCTGTCGGAGCACTTCGCCGTCCCGGTGGTCCAGGGCTACGGTCTCGCCGAGACCTCGCCCTCCACCCACTTCGACCTGCTGGACCGGCCGACCACCGGATCCTGCGGCCCGCCGGTGGCGGGAACGGGCTGCCGGATCGTCGACGTGCGGACCGGCGCGGTACTGCCGACGGGCGAGAAGGGCGAGATCCAGGTCAAGGGGCCCCAGCTGATGCTGGGCTACCTCGGCGCCGGGCACGGCGAGGCCGTGCGCCCGGACGGCTGGTTCAGCACCGGTGACGTCGGACGGGTCGACGAGGAAGGCCGGCTGACCGTCGTCGACCGGATCAAGGACGTCTTCAAGTGCGACAACTGGCTCGTGTCGCCGACCGAGATCGAGCGGGTGCTGATGCGGCATCCGTCGGTCGCCGACTGCGTGGTCTTCGACTACCCCGACGAGCTGAGCGGCGCCGTCGCCGTCGGACTCGTCGTCCCGATGGGCGATGACGTCGACCCGGCCGCCCTGGCCGGCTTCGTCAACGCCCGACTGCCCTACTACGAGCACCTGCGGCACCTGTGGCTGGCGGAGAGCATCCCGCGCTCCGCCACCGGCAAGGTGCAGCGGCGCGATCTGCGCGACCGGCTGCTCGGCAAGCCCTGACCCACGACCGACCCAGGAGGACCAGCATGTTCACCTTCATCAACCGCTTCACCGTCACCGGTGACAAGACCGAGTTCGAGGCCGTCGTCGGGGAGATCACCGCGTACATGAGCGCCCAACCCGGCTTCCGCTCCCACCGGCTGTACCGCTCGGCCGCCGACGCGCAGGTCTACGTGGAGACCGCCGAGTGGGACGACGCCGTCTCGCACAAGCAGGCGACCGGCTCCCCGGAGTTCCGCTCGCGGGTCGGCCGGGTGATGGCGCTCGCCCAGGCCGAACCGGCCCCGTTCGACCTGATCACGCAGCACGGCGCCTGAGGAGGACGGCAGATGACGACGACCGGCGAAACCATTCCGCAGGCGGTGATCCGGCTGCGCGAGCTCGCGCTCAGCGCGGCCTGCGCCGCCTCCGTCCGCGCGGCGGCCCGGCTGGGCCTGGCCGACGCGCTCGGCGAGGAGCCCGCCACCGTGGCCGAGCTGGCCCGGGCCGTGGGCGCCCAACCGGACGCGCTGCAACGGCTGCTGCGCTCGCTGACGACCTACGACGTGTTCAGCGAGCGACCCGACGGCCGGTACGCGCACACCGACGCCTCGCGGCTGCTACGGGAGGACACCCCGCGCACCCTCAAGCACATGGTGCTCTGGGGCACCGAGCCGTGGACCTGGGAGCTGTGGGGGCACCTCGACGAGGCGGTCCGCACCGGCAAAGCCGTCTTCCCCGAGCTGCACGGCATGGACTTCTTCGACCACCTGCACGCCCACGCGCCCGAGTCGGCCGCGGTCTTCGACCAGGCGATGACCCAGTCGAGCCGGCTCTCCGCGCTCGCGCTGGCCGACCGGCTGGACCTGAGCGGGGTCGGCACGGTGGTGGACATCGCCGGCGGCCAGGGGCACGTCCTCGCCACGCTGCTGGAGCGCAATCCGGGGCTGCGCGGGACCCTGCTGGACCTGCCCGACGTGGTGGCGGGGGCCGACCCGCGGCTGCGGCCGGGCGGCGCGCTCGCCGACCGGGCGACGCTGCTGGCCGGCGACTGCCGCCGGGAGGTCCCGGTCAAGGCCGACGTGTACCTGCTGAAGAACATCCTGGAGTGGGACGACGAGAGCACCGTCCTGACCCTGCGCAACGTGGCGGCGGCGGCGGAGCCGGGCAGCCGCGTCATCGTGGTCGAGAACCTGGTGGACGGAAGTCCCGAGATCAGGTTCACCACCGCGATGGACCTGCTGCTGCTGCTCAACGTCGGCGGCCGCAAGCACACCCAGGCCGGGCTGGTCGCCCTCGTCCGGGAGGCGGGTCTGGAGCCGACCGGGGTCCGCCCGGTCAACTCCTACCTGCACCTGGTCGAGAGCACGGTCCCGGACCGGGCCTGACGGACCGGGGTACGCGCGGCGTCGGTCCCCGAGACCCCACC